>NZ_CEWDCG010000001.1:0-42920 GCF_982436375.1 Coprobacter sp.
TGTGAAATGAACTTTTCATTTTGAAACGCGCGAACATTTCGATTTGCGGATTATATATTTCAAGAGAAAATTGTCTACTCTCGGACAGATTTATTATAACCGTATGGATTTAGTATACAGATATGAAAATAAAAATGATCTGTTACCTCAACTATTTTTGAATTCACCGCGAATGATCAATGGATTTAGAGTGTTTGGTATACAATCATTTTGTAGTAGTAGAAATATTGTCAATGGTATTAAATTTTTGTTAGGTCCTTGTAGGTGGTTACTTATTCGAAGTTCTGAAACTGAGGATATCATTCGTTTCTATGCGGAAGGGCAATCTGAGAAAGAAACAGAAATGTTGTTGTCGTGTGGCCGGGAAATATTGGGAATATAACAAGACTTATGAGGTATTAAAAAAATAGGCGCTATTGTTTTTTTGAATTTATTTTCTCAAAAAATCTTTTTTTTTTGAGAAAATAATCTACGGTAATGTTCCGGTTAGTTTCAGGAAAGTTTTTAAGCAGGTTGGTTCTCGGCTGGGAGTTATACCGTTTTTTCATTTTTCGGTAGTCTATATGAGCTTTCCATACGGCTTTTACGTTTTCCCACTCTCCCGATAAAAGGAATTTTCCCATTGCTGCCGTGTCCATAAGTCTGCGGATGAATAATAAAGATTTTCCTTCTTTGAGAGGAAGATTCTTATAAAGCATTAATAGATTATTCCTGAAATTGAGATATGTCTTTCGGGGGTTCGAGGCGTTTAGTGTTCCTCCTCCCAGATGGTAGACGGTACTTTGCGGGATAATTACAATTCGTTTGCCCATAAGATGTACTCTCCAGCAAAGATCGATTTCTTCCATGTGTGCAAAGAAATCGGCATCGAGACCGCCGGCATTCAAGTATTCTGCCCTCCGGATAAATAGACACGCTCCGGTAGCCCAGAATATATCGGTTATCGAATCATATTGTCCGTAATCTTTTTCTATCGTGTCGAATATCCTGCCCCGGCAGAAAGCGTAGCCATATCGGTCGAGAAATCCTCCGGCCGCACCGGCATATTCAAAACAATCTTTTTGTCGGTATGCTTTCAATTTCGGCTGGCAGGCAGCAACGTCTCTATTTTTGTCACAGTATTCGACAAGCGGTTCTATCCATGCAGGTGTGGCTTCTACGTCCGAGTTCAATAATACTACGTATTCGTATTCGAGTGCTTTGATGGCTCTGTTATATCCTTCGGCATACCCGTAATTTTGCGGGAATGCCATGATTTTTACTTCGGGGTGATTTTTCTGTATCCATGCGATAGAATTATCGTCAGATCCGTTGTCTGCAATGATAATGTCCGCCAATTCGGGATTCGTATATCGGCACACGGACGGAAGAAACTTTTCCAGAAGAGCCAATCCGTTCCAATTCAATATGATGACTGCAACTTTTTTCAAAAGAGAAATTTTTATAAGTTTGATAAATCGGTTATCAGGAGCGTTTATGTTTCCAACGATTATGAGTCCATAACCAATATTCCGGCGCACGAAGTATTGTTGTTTCCATCATTTCCATATATTTGTTCGTAATTTCGAATTCTTCGGTCTCTTTCGGATTTTTAGATATTTCCCGGATTGTTACGGAATAATATCCTCTTTTTATTTTTTCGACATCGAAATAAAAAACGGAGAAGCCGACTTTGTGGGCGATTTTTTCGACTCCGGTAAATACCGGAGTATCATGGTTCAAGAAATTTACCCAATGGTGTATGTTTGCCGGAGAAGGAGTTTGGTCTGCCATAAATCCGGTGATAGACGGTCTGCCTGAGGATTTATAGCGTAAAATACTTCTTAGCGTGTCTTGTTTGGCAATACATTCGGAATGGTATCTTCCCCGAAGTTTGAGAAAGAAACGATCGAACCATTTGTTTTTCAGAGGACGATATATTTGTGCGAAAATTACGCTTCCTTTACGCATCCAGAGAGTGACGGACGGAACAAATTCCCAGTTGCCGTAATGTCCGAGCAGCATCAGGCATGAACCTCCGTTATCGACAATTTCCTGTAATGCTTCTGTATTGTGGAATTTTACCCTTTTTCGAGTCTCTTTGTCGGAGATATGGAGTAATTTGATCGTTTCTACGATATAGTCGCAGAAGTGATGGTAAAAAGCTTTTTCCATCCGACGGATTTCTTTTTCGCTTTTTTCAGGAAATGAGTCTTTCATATTTTGATATACCAGTTTTCTCCGGTAACGTACTATGTAGAACATCGGAAAAAATAGGATATCGGATAATATGTATAATATTTTCAGCGGTAACAGAGCATGTAGCCAAAAATAGAAATACAACGGAAAATAGAGGATATTTTCGGATGTTTCTTTTTTCATATCTACGGGTTTATTCGATAATTCGTGTTACGGTAAGAGCATCTCCTGTTTCATTGAAGTCTCCTAATAATATTTTGCATGTCGTGTTTACCCTGTTTTTCTCGTAAGGCATCTCGACGCGGATATAGTTGTCTGTGAATCCGTGCATAGGCGCTCCTTTTTTAGGGTGCTCGAATAAAACAGGTCTCGTTTTTCCTATTTGGGATGAATAGAATTCGTGTGTCTTTTTTTCGGAGATCTCAAGCATCTTTTTACATCGTTCGTGTTTTTCTTGGGGATTTACTACATGATCGATTTTAAGAGCTTGTGTATTGGGTCGTTCTGAGTAAGTAAATACGTGCAACTGAGAAATATCGAGCCCATAAACAAATCGAACAGCTTCGTTGAAGAATTGTTCGGTTTCACCTCTCACTCCGACAATGAGATCGACTCCTATAAATGCATCGGGCATTACAGATTTGATTTTTTGTATCTTGCTCTTGAAGAGTGCGGTATCGTATCGGCGATGCATCAGTTTAAGTACCTCGTCGCTTCCCGATTGCAACGGTATATGGAAGTGAGGAGCGAAACGGCGGGACGTTGCAACATAATTGATGATCTCATCGGTAAGTAAATTAGGTTCTATGGAAGAAATCCGGTAACGTTCTATACCTTCTACCCGATCTAAAGCTTTTACCAGATCGAAAAATGATTCTCCGGTCGATTTACCGAAATCCCCTATGTTTACTCCGGTAAGAACGATCTCTTTTCCGCCTGATGCTGCGACAGTTTCAGCTTGCTTTACCATTTCTGCGATCGATCCGTTTCTACTTCTGCCTCTTGCAAAAGGAATAGTGCAATAAGTGCAGTAATAGTCGCAACCGTCCTGTACTTTCAAGAAATAGCGGGTTCGGTCTCCTCGAGAACAGGAGGGACTGAAAGTCCGTATGTCTTGACTTTGCGTGGTGATGATCGTTCCGTTACCCTTTTGTTTATGCAGATCATCCAGATAATCTAATATATTTAGTTTTTGTTCTGCTCCGAGAACCAGATCTACATCGGGAATATGTGCTATTTCTTCGGGCTTCAGTTGGGCATAACATCCGGTTACTACTATAAATGCCCCTGGGTTTTGTCGGGCGATTTTTCGAATGGTTTGCCGGCATTTTTTGTCGGCTAATTCTGTTACCGAACAGGTGTTGATAATACAGATGTCAGCTTTTTCTCCGTTTCTGGCTTTGCGGATTCCCTGTTCTTCCAGAATCTTTCCAATCGCGGAAGTTTCAGCAAAATTGAGTTTACATCCTAATGTATAATAAACTGCTGTTTTATTTTCAAAAATTGTATGATCGACCATTAATGAGACTGTAATTCATATTAAAAACGAAACAAAGTTAGTCATTTTAAGGCAAAAAGTGTCGGTGCTGTAACATTCCTTAGCTATATTATAGGGAGAATACCAACTATTCATTATAAATTTGCAGTTCGACATAACTTAATTTGCCATGATCGAGGAAAATTTTATCAAAATCTATGAGAAAAGTTTTAAGGAAAATTGGGATCTGCCTGCATTGACCGATTATAATACGAGAGAAACTTTTACTTATGGAGAAGTTGCAGAGCAAATAGCCCGTTTGCATCTGTTATTTAAATATTGTCAGATTAGGCGTGGGGACAAGATTGCTCTTGTCGGCCGTAATACCCCCCGATGGTGTATAGCTTTTATGGCTACGGTTTCTTATGGAGCGATTATCGTTCCGATATTGCAGGATTTTAATGCAAATGATGTTCAGCATATTGTTAATCATTCAGATTCTGTTTTGCTTTTTGCCGGAGATTTGATTTGGGAAAATCTCGAAGTGGATAAACTGAGCCAATTACGCGCGACTATTTCTTTGGTGGATTATACTTGTCTTGATCAGCGGGACGGAGAATGTATTACTCAATGTTTGGGTGATATGGATAAGTTGTTTAAAAAAGCATATCCTAAGGGTTTTACGAGAGACGATGTCCGTTTTGCCGAATTAACTAATGACAAGGTAATCTTGATTAATTATACTTCGGGAACGACCGGTTTTAGTAAAGGGGTAATGCTTACGGGAAATAATCTCGGAGGAAATGTGTGTTTCGGAATATCTTCGAAACTTCATTTTTCAGGAAGTAAATGTCTTTCATTTTTACCTTTGGCACATGCTTACGGATGTGCATTTGATTTGTTAGTACCTTTGGCTGTCGGCACGCACATTACGTTATTGGGGAAAATTCCTTCGCCTAAAATATTGTTGAAAGCATTGGAAGAGGTAAAGCCTAATCTTATTATTTGCGTGCCTCTGATATTAGAAAAGATATATCGGAAGCAGATATTGCCGATGTTGAATAAACGTCCGTTGAAATGGGCTCTTAATGTTCCGTTGCTCGACTCCCGTATTTATGGGCAGGTACGAAAAAAACTGGTGGATGCTTTCGGTGGACGTTTTGAGCAGGTAATTGTCGGAGGCGCTCCTTTAAATGCCGAAGTTGAGGCTTTTTTGCATCGTATTAAATTTCCGTTTACTGTCGGTTATGGAATGACAGAATGCGGTCCTTTGATCAGTTATACTCACCATTCTGAATTTATACCACGTTCTTCTGGACGAATTCTTGAAGGATATATGCAAGTGAAGATCGACTCTTCTGATCCCGAGCTGATTCCGGGAGAAATTTGTGTACGAGGTGAGAACGTAATGGCCGGTTATTATAAAAATCAGGAAGCGACCGAAAAGGTGATCGATAAGGATGGTTGGTTGCATACCGGCGATATGGGTACGGTGAATAACGATGATACCATATTTATAAAGGGTCGTTACAAAACAATGATTTTGGGGGCGAGCGGGCAAAATATCTATCCGGAGGAGATCGAGTCGAAATTGAATAATATGCCGTTTATAATGGAAAGCCTTGTTATTGAAAAGGATGGACGTTTGGTCGCTTTGGTATATCCTGACTATGAGGCTGTTGATGATTATGGAATTGCGAATGAAGATTTGCCGGTAGCAATGGAGGAAATTCGGAAAAATTTAAATAAGGAGGTTGCTCCTTATGAACAAATCGCTAAAATTCATCTTTATCCGACTGAATTTGAGAAAACTCCGAAACGGAGTATAAAACGGTATCTTTATACAAATTTTTCTCCGATATAGCATTTCTGAAGAAAAAAGTTGACTTTTTTGAAAAAAAATGAGTTCAGGTGATACAACATTAGAAAATAATCTATACCTTTGAACCGTTTTTGAAGCAATAATTTATTGTTTTATATTTAATTTAAAGAAAATGAAAAAGTTAGTCTTGTTCTTCGCTGTTGCATTTGCAATGTCATTTGCAGCTTGTTCTTCTAAAACTACTAGCGACGCTACTAGCGCTGATTCAACTATGGTTGATTCTATTTCTGTAGTAGAAGAAACTGTAATCGTTGATTCTGTAGCTGCTGACTCAGCTGCTATCGTTGATTCAGCTGCAGTTGTTGCTGAATAATTTAGCGATAAGAACAAAAAGGAGTAATAGAGTGGTTCTGAGAAGAGCTGCTCTATTTTTTTTGAAAGAATTTTGCCGATATGGAATAATAAGATTAGCTTGGGACGATCAAGCGATTATCTGAATATTGACGTCTTTACCGAGTAATATTCGGCAAATGTCTTTAAACAGTAAGATTGTGTATGAAGATGCCTGTCTAGTATCATCTCGTAAGTCATTTTTATTGTAATTTTTCTATCTCCTAAAACAGTAAAGCCTCCAGCAAGTTATTTTGCCAGAGGCTTCTTGTTTATAAGAAAAGTTTTACTTATTAGAATTTAATTCCTAATTTGGCATTTATGGAATTTTTATATTCATATCCGATTTGCCATCCTGTATAATTAGCACCAACGCTTAGCCATTTTGTTAATTGGTAATCATAACCAGCTGATACTGAGATTGCAAATCGAGTGGATTTTTCTTCAAAGGTTTTGATCATGTCGTAAGCTCCTCCCGGAGATAATATGATTCCGTCTTTATATTGCTCTGATGAACCGATACCGGCTGTTCCTTGCATATAGATTTTATGCCTGTTTTTTTGTAATAAATCTCCACCTAAACCAAAGCCTAACATATAGTCTCTGACACTATTTGTCAAGGGAAAGTTGTAATTAATGTCGCCTTTTGTATAATTTGTAGTTTTGCTTCCGTCATTGATTCCTGCGTGGAAGTTTGCCAAGACATAAATATGATTATTCAAATAATGCTTGAACTCAACTCCAACATTATATCCTTTACTTTCCCATAACTCAGGAAAATGTTCATATCCTCCAAAGAAAGAAAATTGACTACTTCCTTTTTGCGCGTGAATGTTTAGAGATAATATAAAGAATAGAATAAGTATAATTTTTCTCATATAAATGTTGTTATAGATGGTGTTGTCTTCTGAAGTTTTTTATGATACAAAATCTGTTCCGTGGAAGTTTATTAAATAAAAGGTATTATCTATAAGTCTATGCTCGATTAAGATTAATTGGGGATAAAAGTTTAATAAAGAATATATTATTAAAATGGTAAAGAGGGGCGAAATTAAATTGCCCCTCTTTACTTATTTGTAATCTTTTATTTTTTTAAGGAACTTGATGTTCATAACCGAGAACGTCTATCAGCTTGATATTGAAAATCAAGGTGGAATAAGGCAATATGACTGAAGAAGACATTTCTGCTCCATATCCTAAGTTTTGAGGAATAATTACCTGACAACTGTCGCCGGGTTGCATACTCGTGAGAGCAATCTGAAATCCTTGTATGAATTGATCTACTCTTCCGGTGGTTGCACTGTCGGTATAAAGATAAGTCGAGTCGAAAGCTGTGCCGTTATACAGCATTCCTTTATACATGAATTTTACAGTGCTGTTGTTTAGCGGAGCGGGTTTTGTTCCATCACCTTTTTTGTATGTTTTCATCAGAATAAAACTTCCCGGATCCCAAACCGGATAAATTTCTGTGTAAACCGGAAATCCGTTTTCATCCGTTTCTGCCCTTTTCTGATTGAAGTAGGCCGCATTTTCATTTCTCCATTTCTGATATTGTGTCCATGTGTCTTCTTCATCGTCTTTACAAGACATTATGAAAACGACAATCAGTAATATTATAATTCCCGGAAATTTTTTCATCGTTTTTATTCCTTTTTATTTATCAATTAAAATTTTACTTCCGGTGCTTTTTCAGCTCCGGCTTCGGCTGTAAATTGAGGTTTTTTGTCAAATCCGCCTATTCCGGCTATAATGCTCGCAGGAAAACGACGTATCATGGCGTTGTAGTCCCGTACCATGTCTGTATATCTTGTCCGTTCGGTAGAAATGCGGTTTTCTGTCCCTTCAAGTTGTGCTTGTAGTTCCAGAAAGTTCTGGTTTGCTTTCAGGTCGGGATAATTCTCCGTTACCATTAACAGCCGCCCTAAAGCTTGGCTCAGTTCACCTTGGGCAGCCTGATATTTTTGCAAAGAAGCTTCGTTTAGGTTGTCGGGGCTGATTGTAACCTGTGTGGCTTTAGCCCGGGCATTTACCACAGCGTCGAGAGTCTCTTTCTCGTGAGAAGCATACCCTTTGACTGTATTTACGAGATTCGGGATCAGATCTGCCCGGCGCTGGTACTGATTTTCTACTTTTGCCCATTGAGACATTACGGCTTCATCGGCATTTACCATTTTGTTGTTTATCGATATTCCGTAGCCGATAATGATTACCAGCAAGGCAAGGATACTTATTAAGACGATAAGAGATTTTTTCATATATCCGTTATTTATTTTTCAACGATTTTTTTTAACAGAGACTTTAAACTAACCTGTTCTCCGATGATTTGTGCCAATTGATCGATAGGGACACGCTGCTGCTCCATCGTATCGCGATGACGGATCGTGACCATGTTGTCCTGAAGAGAATCATGATCTACGGTGACGCAGAACGGAGTTCCGATTGCATCTTGACGTCGATATCTTTTTCCGATAGAATCTTTTTCGTCGTATTGGCATTTGAAATCGAATTTCAGTGTATCAATGATTTCCCGAGCTTTTTCAGGCAGTCCGTCTTTCTTTACTAAAGGTAAGACTGCGAGTTTTACCGGAGCTAAAGGTGCAGGTAATTTCAATACTACACGAGACTCTCCGTTTTCGAGTTTTTCTTCGCAATAAGCTGCAGCCATGATACTGAGGAACATGCGGTCTACACCGATGGATGTTTCGATAACATAAGGAGTGTAAGACTCGTTCAGTTCGGGATCAAAATATTGGAGTTTTTTCCCTGAATATTTTTCATGACTTCCCAAATCGAAATTGGTACGGGAGTGGATACCTTCGACTTCCTTGAATCCGAAAGGCATTTCGAATTCGATGTCGGTAGCGGCGTTTGCATAATGTGCCAGCTTGTCATGATCATGGAATCGGTATTTATGGTCTCCTAATCCCAGCGCTTTGTGCCATTTGAGCCGTATTTCTTTCCATGTTTTAAACCATTCGAGCTCTTGTCCCGGGCGTACGAAAAATTGCATTTCCATCTGCTCGAATTCACGCATGCGGAATATAAATTGCCGAGCTACTATTTCATTACGGAATGCTTTCCCTATTTGAGCGATTCCGAAAGGAATGCGCATGCGGCCTGTTTTTTGTACGTTCAGGTAGTTTACGAATATCCCTTGAGCAGTTTCGGGACGCAAATATACCTTCATTGCTCCATCAGAAGTAGATCCCATTTCTGTGGAGAACATCAGATTGAACTGACGTACATCCGTCCAGTTTTTTGTTCCGCTGATCGGGCAAACGATTTCATAATCGAGGATGATCTGGCGCAACTCTTCGAGGTTGTTGTCATTCATTGCTTTAGCGAATCGACTGTGCAATTCTTCTCGTTTTGCTACATGCTCTTGTACGCGGGGATTGGTTTGTCTGAACAACGCTTCATCAAACGATTCTCCGAACCGTTTCGCCGCTTTTTCAACCTCTTTTTCGATCTTCTCGTCCATTTTTGCCAATTGGTCTTCGATCAGGACGTCTGCGCGATAACGTTTTTTAGAGTCTTTGTTATCTATCAGTGGGTCGTTGAATGCATCTACGTGTCCTGATGCTTTCCAGATTGTCGGATGCATGAAAATAGCAGAGTCGATACCGACGATATTTTCGTGGAGCAATACCATACTGTCCCACCAATATTTTTTTATATTGTTTTTCAGTTCTACACCCATTTGTCCGTAGTCATAGACTGCAGCGAGTCCGTCATAAATTTCGCTGGACGGGAAAACAAAACCGTATTCTTTACAGTGCGATACCAGTTTTTTAAAAACGTCTTCTTGTTGTGCCATATCTTTAGTTATGTTTTATATCTTTTATATCTTTATGTCGGTTTACTTAAAAAAAGATTGTTTATAACCTCGATTCTGAGGCTAATAAAGCGCAAAGTAAATGATTTTTTTCGATTTAATTTGTATTTTTGCATGAGCATGTCGTTATTAAGCTGATAAAAATGTTAAAACCGCAGATTTTGAAACTTCAGGGAAATTGACGATATGATTCGAGCGTTAAAAACACAGATATTTTAGATTCATGAGTGAAGAAGATAAAGAGCTGATTCCTGCTGATGATCAATTTGATGCGTCAAGCAACGATGTGGCGGAAGAGAATAGCCATTCGTCTTATAAAGTGCCGGGAGGCGATAAGCCGGATTTTAAATATCAATTGACGGGAATGTACCAAAGCTGGTTTCTGGATTATGCTTCGTATGTAATCCTCGAACGGGCAGTTCCTCATTTGGAGGACGGTTTAAAACCGGTACAGAGACGTATTCTTCACTCAATGAAACGATTGGATGACGGGCGTTATAATAAAGTTGCGAATATTGTCGGACATACAATGCAGTTCCATCCTCACGGAGATGCTTCTATCGGGGATGCTTTGGTGCAATTGGGGCAGAAAGACCTGTTGATCGACTGTCAGGGAAATTGGGGGAATATATTGACAGGAGATAGTGCTGCAGCTCCTCGTTATATCGAGGCGCGGTTATCGAAATTTGCTCTCGATGTCGTGTTTAATCCCAAAACTACGCAATGGAAGCCCTCGTATGACGGGCGGAATAAAGAACCTATAACGCTTCCGGTTAAATTTCCGTTATTATTGGCTCAAGGAGTCGAAGGGATTGCGGTAGGATTGTCATCAAAGATATTGCCTCATAATTTTAATGAGATATTGGATGCTGCAATAGCTTATCTGAGGAATGAACCTTTTGAACTGTTCCCGGATTTTCAGACGGGCGGATTTATCGATGTGACCCGTTATAATGACGGAGAGCGTGGCGGTTCTGTAAAAGTTCGGGCTAAAGTCGAGAAACGGGATAACCGGACTTTGGCAATTACCGAAATCCCTTACGGAAAAACGACGTCGACATTGATTGATTCTATCCTGAAAGCTTTGGAAAAGGGTAAAATAAAAATCCGCAAAGTAGATGATAATACGGCTCAGCATGCTGAAATATTGGTGCATTTGATCCCGGGTACTTCTTCTGATAAGGCTATCGACGCGCTATATGCGTTTACCGATTGTGAAGTAAGTATTTCTCCGAATTGTTGTGTGATTTGTGACAGTAAGCCTCATTTTTTGACGGTGAGCGATGTCCTTCGGCGCAGCGTCGATAATACGGTGCGGTTGCTGGGGGAAGAGTTGAGCATTCAAAAACACGAGTTGGAAGAGACTCTTCATTTTGCTTCGTTGGAAAAGATATTTATCGAAGAGCGGATTTATAAAGATAAAGCTTTTGAGGACAGTACCTCTATGGATATTGCCGTGGCGCATATCGATAAAAGAATAGAGCCTTTTAAACCTTCGTTTGTCAGAGAGGTTACCCGAGAGGATATTTTAAAGCTTATGGAGATAAAAATGGGACGTATCCTTAAATTTAACTCCGAGAAAGCTGAAGAGCAGATTGCTGCGATAAAGACGGATATCGAAGAGATAGAGAATCATTTGGCTCATATCGTAGATTATACGATTCGCTGGTATGAAGCATTGAAGAGTAAATATGGAAAGAATTATCCTCGGCGGACGGTAATCCGGAGTTTCGATACGATCGAAGCCACTAAGGTAGTCGAAGCAAATGAAAAATTGTATATCAACCGTGAGGAGGGCTTTATGGGAACCGGACTCAAGAAAGACGAGTTTATTTGTAATTGTTCGGATATAGATGATATAATTATCTTTTATAAAGACGGCAAGTATAAGGTCGTTCGGGTAAGCGAGAAAATGTTTATCGGGAAAAATGTGTTGTATATCAATGTATTCAAGAAAAACGATACCCGAACCATCTATAATGTCATATATCGTGACGGGAAAGACGGTCTTCATTATATCAAGCGTTTTGCCGTGACCGGTGTGACTCGTGACAAAGAGTATGATTTGACCCAAGGAAAACCGGGATCTCGGGTTGTTTGGTTTACTGCAAATCCGAATGGTGAAGCTGAAATATTGAAAATTACATTTAAACCCAAACCTCGACTTAAGTGTCTGTTCATCGATAAAGACTTTAGCGACATTGCGATCAAAGGGCGGCAGTCTATGGGGAATATCGTAACTAAAAATGAGATACATAAAATCTCTTTGAAAGAAAAAGGCGGTTCTACGTTAGGAGGACGGCAGGTTTGGTTCGATCGGGATATTTTGCGTCTTAATTATGATGGGCGGGGAGAGTATCTGGGTGAATTTCACGGGAACGACCAGATTCTTGTGATTATGAAGAACGGAGATTTTTGTACCACTTCTTTTGATGCGACTAACCATTATGAAGCGGATATTATGATTATAGAGAAGTATGATTCCGGTAAGACGTGGACTGCGGCTTTAAATGATGCAGATCAAGGATATCCTTATTTGAAACGATTCAAGTTAGAGCCGACTCAAAAGAAGCAAAATTTTTTGGGTGAGAACCCTAAATCATCTTTGATTTTACTTACTGATGAATCGTTTCCCCGCTTTGAAGTGGTGTTCGGAGGGAATGATGCATTCCGAGACCCGTTGATAATCGATGCGGAGGAGTTTATTGGCGTGAAAAGCTTTAAGGCAAAAGGTAAGCGTATATCTACCTATACGGTAGAGACAATCAATGAATTAGAACCTTTGCGTAAGGAGATTCCGCAGCCAGAAGTTCCGGAAGCCGAGTTACCGGATGATACGGATGCGGTTACAGACTATCAGAGTGAAGGAAACAGCGATATATTGGATGAAATTACCGGTCAAATGAAATTATTTTAAGAATGGGAATCCGGCAGTACCGAAGCATGTTTATTTTAATGATGTTTTTCCTATTCGGAAAAAATATCATACAGGCTGTTGAAAGAGATAACGATTCGGTGAAAATTGTTCGTCCGGTTGTCGCTTCAACTTATTTCTCTGTCGGAAATAATCAGGTTTACGACACTTATTTGTCGATCAATCGGTATAGCGGTCTTGATGTGGGCATCGGGCACGAAAGAATGAGAGTAGCTCCTTTCGGTGCCGGGCGATTGGCTGCACGGCATCTTTTCGAAGTCGATTTTTCAACTACTCGGAATCGTCCCGGAAACGGCATGATGATTACCGGTATGTTTGATTATTCTTTCGGGTTGTATCGGATTTTCCGTTTGCCTTGTAAGTTAAAATTGTTGGGAGGTGGGGAGTTGAGTACAAATGTCGGCGGAATATATAATCTCAGAAATTCTAATAATCCGGCGGCGGCAAAGGCTTCGGTCAATGCAGGAGTTTCCGGTATGGCCGTTTATACGTGGCGTGTATCCGGTTATCCGATTACGCTCCGTTATTCAATGTCTTTACCTTTTATAGGGACATTTTTTTGTCCCGGATACGGACAAACTTATTATGAGATGTTCAGTCTCGGGAATACGAAGGGTATTGTCCATTTCGGCTCTTTTCATAATCAGTTCGATATGAGTAATATGTTTACCGTCGATTTTCCGGTAGGAAGAAGTGCCGTGCGCATCGGGTATAAAAACCGGCTGCGTTCTACACACCAGAATCATTTGGTTTATAAAATGTACACACATGTATTTACTGTCGGAATCGCAACGGAGTTTGTAACACGTAGTCAGCGTAGAAAAGTGATGTCGGCAGCTTCTTCGATTTCTGCATTTTATTGATATGGTATACTATGATAGTCAAAGGGCGGATACTTTTTAAATATATTCTCGAATGTCGGGATATGGCGGAATATTTTTCCTCTAATGTGTTTTTGCGAGGTAAAGTTTGTAAAATGCTTAACCGGATTTTTATGGTTTGTTCGTTCGGGATGTTGTTTCTTTTTTCTTCTTGTATTCCCGAATCGGATTTTACAGATGATCCGGAAGGTAATTTTGAGGCTTTGTGGTCTATTATGGACGAAAGATATTGTTTTTTCGATTATAAAAATATAGACTGGAATGAAGTTCATCAACGTTATCGGTCGCGAATTGCACAGAATATGACAGATGAGGAGTTGTTCGGTGTATTGGCGGATATGCTGGCGGAGTTGCAAGACGGGCATGTGAACCTATCCTCTTCGTTCGATATGGCCCGGTATTGGAAATGGTTCGAAGACTATCCGGTAAACTTTAATGAAGAGATTGTCAATAAATATTATTTGCAGCAGCCCGATTATCAAATAGCCGGAGGTATGAAATATCGTATTTTAGCAAATACGAACATCGGATATATATATTATGCGAGTTTTTCTTCAGGAGTGGGAGAGAGTAATCTGGATCAGATATTTGCTGCATTTTCGTCTTGTGACGGGATTATTATCGATGTGAGAGACAATAGCGGAGGAATACTGACGACAGTAAATCGTATAGCCTCTCGTTTTATTACAGAAGATCGGATTTGCGGTTATATTCGGCATAAAACCGGTCCGGCTCATGATGCCTTCTCCGATTTTCATGAAATCAGGTTAGAAACAGCTCCTTCTGATCGGATACATTATCTGAAGCCCGTTGCCGTACTGACAAATCGCCGTTGTTATAGTGCAACGAATAATTTTGTATCGGTAATGAAAGAGTTGCCGCAAGTAAAAATTATAGGAGATTATACCGGAGGAGGAAGCGGTCTTCCTGTATCTTCTGAATTGCCGAACGGCTGGTCGGTGCGTTTTTCCGCTTCTCCCATTTATAATGTTAATAAAGAACACACTGAATTTGGGATTGCTCCCGATATTTTTGTGAATATGGCAGATACTCCAGATCGGGATGCGATCATAGAACGTGCGAAGGAATGGATTATGTCTGGAGGTAAATGAGGAAAAAAAGCGAATAATGTTTGCAAATTCATAAACTTCGATTACCTTTGCAGAGCAAAACGCGGATGTGGCGTAATTGGTAGCCGCGCTAGACTTAGGATCTAGTGGCGAAAGCCGTGGGGGTTCGAGTCCCTTCATCCGCACAAAGCCTGTAGAAAATATTCTGCAGGCTTTTGTTTTTTTAGTTAGTCCGGGCCGGCTAAGCTTTAAAAAGAAATTTTGGGTATTTAGCGTCTGTTTAAATTTCCCAATAAAAAATACTATCAGCTCATTTTACGTTTTCTTCCGATCTTTTTCCCCGTTTTCCCTCGTCAGATAGCCCGCTATCATCCTCCTAAAAACAGAAAAACATACTCGGAAGAAATTCTCAAAACCTGACCCGGGCAAAATTTAAACAGGCTTTTATTCCCTGAATATTTGTGCTCTATTAATTTCTCTTTCGGGGGTATGTTTTCCAATTTCTGTATACCTACATGCTTGTTCGCTTTTTATCGGATGAAAAACACTTTCGAAAAATCATTCTCAAAAAATCCCTATACAGAATTTGAACAGCTTCTAATATGGCAGAATAGCACAATATTAACCTAATGCATACAAATGTTTGTTAAGGTAGAGATAATTTCTATCTTTGTTGTAAAAAAGAGGAGATGTAGGTTTGCCTCGTCGCAATCTAAGTTATTTTTTTGCGGTTTTGATTGCGATCATGGAAAATATAGATAGTTGATCGTGTCGTTGAGTAAGTATGTTTATACTGATGCTGTTATTGGAAATAGGATCACATTCATATTTTTTTGAATGCTAAATCGGGTTTTATGATAAATTCTAAATTTTCCTATTTATTGCGAAATGGGAAAAATCCCAAATTTGTGTATTATGGGGTTAATTATCTGAGGTTGATGATTCCTAAGTTCTTTTTTCGAATTCGGTTGAAAAAGGAGCTGGAAAAATTAAATAAATCGACAGATAAAGACTATATTATGCAGCGTGTAAACTATTATAATCAACTTGATAGAGATTCCTTATCTTTATCTGCGGCTTATGATAGTTGGAGGGATGAACTTATACCCTTGAGGAGGCAGCCGATGTGTAAACAGAAGGTTTATTTTTTCGATACTTTCGAATATACTCGTTGGTTTCCTCAATCTTTGAAGTGGAAGTTATGCCCGGGTGACTTGGTTTCTGTTCCGAACATTCCGTCTATTGTTAAAAGCCGGCCTCTTGTAGCGGGTAATGAGAATTCGGTTATCATGAAATTGGATAAAGTTCGCCATTTTATTTTTATCAAAGACGAAAAAAGCTTTGTAGAAAAGAAAAATATGGTGGTTTTTCGTGGAAAAATCGGAGTACCCGGGACAAATGGGTTTAAAGAAAATCGTTATCGATTTCTTGAAAAATATTGGGGACACCCTATGTGCAATCTGGGGGAGATCAAAGGGCGGCATCCGAATAAGCAGTGGATAGTGGAAAAAATGACATTGCGACAACACCTTGATTATAAATTTATCTTGTCTTTGGAGGGGAATGATGTAGCAAGTAATTTGAAATGGGTGATGTCGTCTAATTCATTGGCCGTTATGCCTCGACCTACATGTGAGACATGGTTTATGGAAGGGAGACTCATCTCGAATTATCATTATGTAGAGATCAAGCCTGATTTTTCGGATTTGGAAGAGCGGCTTAATTACTATATTGCACATCCTCAAGAAGCAGAAGAGATTATTAGACATGCACATGAATATGTAGAGCAGTTTAAAGATCCGGAAAGAGAAAGACTTGTTTCTTTGTTTGTTTTGAAAAAATATTTTGAAGAAACCAATTCGGTGACATTTTGAAAATAATCGGAAAAATTTTGTTTAAGAGGGCTTTGGGACAGGCTCTGAGTATTTGGTTATAGAATAGGGGCGTTTTGTCTTTTATTTGTTTTTTTTGTATCGTCGAATGAGGGGGCGTATAATGAAAACCCCTATTAAGATCCCTGCGAAAGCGCCCACCGTGTTTGCTAAAAAGTCGAACCAGTCGGCTGTTCGGTATTCAGTAAAGTATTTTTGGAATAGTTCCATCAGACCACCCCATAAAACGGCAAGTATCCATCCCGATAGCAGTATAGATCCGTCATAGCGTGAAAGCCAACTGGAACGATACACGTCGAAGCAAAAAACGGAAACTAATCCCATATACATTGTAAAATGAACTATTTTGTCTAAATTCTGTATGTTGGGTACATTATATGGAGAGGTAACATGAGAAAGAGAAAGATATAATATAGTGATACCTACCAGCATTGTAGGAATAAACCTCGATAAAAACCGTATTACTTTCATAATTGTTATATTGATTAAGTGTCTGTCTAAATTTTCCGATAAGAAAATATTGTCAGGTCATCTTCGTGTTTTTTTTGATCTGTTTTCCCGTTTTCACTTGTCAGATAGCTCGCTATCATTTGCGTAAGAACAGAAATTCCCGGAAAGAACTTTTTTAGCCTGAACCGATCAAAATTTAGACAAACTCTGATGTTGCAAAGATAGTATATTTTATATGGCGAATTTTGTTTTTTACGCACTTTAGCTTCTTTTTTGCTTCTTATTTATTCTGATTTGTTGCAAGAATTAATTTTTATGGGGTTAAATGTGATAAAAAGATATATAAATGTTATTTTTGTATTAATGTAATTTAAACTGGGAGTTTATGGCAAAACGAGCGACATTTGTTACAAAATTGGGTGTTATTGCTGCTACTGTGGGATCTTCTGTCGGATTGGGAAATATTTGGAGGTTTCCTTACGAAACCGGGCAAAACGGGGGTGCTGCATTTCTGTTGGTGTATATTCTTTGTGTATTGTTTTTAGGATTGCCTGTCATGCTTGCCGAGTTTGTCGTAGGACGTAGTGCCAAGGCAAATGTGAACCGTTCGTTCTTGAAATTAGCTCCCGGAACACATTGGAATATCATTGGGTATATGGGGGTATTTGCTCCGGTGTTTATTATGGGTTTTTATTCTGTGATTGCCGGATGGACATTAGATTATGTTTATCAGGCGGCTACTTTCGGGATGAGTCAGAAAAGCCCCGAATATTTTGCTACTGCTTTTACCGAATTTACGGCATCGCCTATTCGTCCGTTATTTTGGATATCTCTATTTCTCGGGATGAATTATTTTATTGTTTCAAGAGGGGTCAGTGACGGGATAGAGCGTGCTTCTAATATTTTAATGCCATTACTTTTTGTAATATTGATAGCTTTTTGCGTACGGTCGCTCTTCTTGCCCGGAGCAAAGGAAGGGCTTTCTTTCTTGTTTCATCCGGATTTTTCGAAGATCGATTCAGGAGTAGTGTTACGGGCTATGGGGCAGGCATTTTTTTCATTGAGTTTAGGAATGGGCACGCTGATAACGTATGCTTCATATTTTTCCGATAAAACTTCGTTGCCTAAGACAGCGGTTACGGTAGCTTCTTTAGATACTTTTGTCGCTGTATTGGCCGGAGTCATTATTTTCCCGGCGGTGTTTTCTTTTGGAATAAGCCCTTCTCAAGGTCCGGAGTTGATTTTTATTACATTGCCGAATGTATTTCAACAAATACCGGGCGCTTATATTTGGTCTGTATTATTCTTCGTGCTTATTACGGTTGCAGCTCTGACCTCTACTATTTCGTTGTGTGAAGTCGCTATCGCTTTTTTGCATGAGGAATTTCATTTTACACGTCGTCGAGCATCGCAAATTCTCATTTTTATCTGTCTGGTGATGAGTACTCTTTGTTCATTGTCATTCGGCCCGTTGAGCGATTTTTATATTTTAGGTTTTTCCATATTTAATTTTTGTGATTTTTTAGCTTCGAATATATTGTTGCCTGCAGGAGGAATGCTTATCTCTATATTTGTCGGATGGAAACTCGACCGGCAATTTATAAAAGAAGAATTAAGTAATCACGGGGTTTCTCGTGTATGGTATTTTGGTATATTGATGTTTTGTATGCGCTTTGTCGCACCCGTAGCTATATTTTTGATTTTTTTATCCGGACTTGGATTATTTTAGATGAAGGAACCTGAAAAATATCGTTTTTGGAATTTCAGTCGAGGAGAACGTTTTGCCGTAATCTTATTATTATGCAGCATTGCGATACTTCTTGTCGTGCGTTTTTATGGTACAACAAGACAGGCTGAGCCGGAGACTTCCGATTTCGAGCAGTTCGAAACCGAAATATCGGACTTTAAGAAGCAAATTTCAATCAAGAAGGATACTATTCGGCATAAGAAAAATTCTGTTAAAAAGAAAGTAACTCCTATATATCGTCCTCAAGAGCAATCGTTCGCTCCAGTCGAACGGGAATCTTTAGAGAATACCGTGCAAAATCAGAATTCCGGAAATTGAGTAGTGGAGTTCTGTGCTTACGTAAATAAGCAAATAGTTAGAATTTCGAATTATGAAGAAAGCCTATTTTGTAATTTGTACGAAAATATACATTGTCTCGGATAGACTTTTTAAATAAAAAGGTCTATCTTCGTTCATTATAAATAAAAAGATCGTTTATGAATGTTGTTTGCGACAAACCTTCATTTACTATAAACCTGAACGGAGATGTGGTAGCTCTGACTCCGCCTTTGGTAATGGGGATATTAAATGTTACTCCCGATTCGTTTTATGCTGGAAGTCGTTGTAATACTGAAACTGCTGTAATATCTCGTGCGAGAGAGATTGTCGAACAGGGTGGTGCGATTATCGATATAGGGGCTTACTCTTCTCGACCTCAGGCAGAGGATGTCCCGGAAGAAGAAGAGATGAACCGTTTATCACGAGCTCTTTCGCTGATTCGGTCGGTATATCCGGATGTTTATATTTCTGTAGATACCTTTCGTGCAGAGGTAGCCCGTCGTTGTGTAGAGGAATTCGGAGTGACGATGATTAATGATATATCGGGAGGAGAACTGGATGATAAGATGTTTGAAACTGTTGCTTCTCTCGGAGTACCGTATATATTGATGCACATGCGCGGAACTCCCCGAACCATGCAGGAATATACGAATTATGGTGACATCATTGCCGATTTGTTGATGTATTTTTCTGAAAAGACGGATAAACTCCGGTTGATGGGTGTGAATGATATTATTATAGACCCCGGCTTCGGATTTAGTAAAACGTTAGATGATAACTATTTATTGATGAATGGATTGTCTGAGTTCCAAGTGTTGGGATTCCCTGTCTTGGCAGGAATATCTCGAAAATCCATGATCTATAAATTGTTGGGAACATCTCCGGAAGAGAGCCTGAACGGTACGACTGTACTGAATACTCTTGCTTTGTTGGGAGGTGCGGATATATTACGTGTACATGATGTCAAAGAAGCTGTGGAAACAGTGAAGATCGTTACGAAAACTTTAACAACAAGATAGTTTATGTTTGTTCATTTCGGAATAAAAGATGCTTTAGATATTTTGCTTGTCGGCTTGTTGCTCTATAATATCTACAAGATGATGAAAGATTCCGGCACGATCAATATTTTTGCCGGTGTTATGGCCTTTATCGGAGTTTGGGTCGTTGTTACTCGGATTTTGGATATGCGTTTGCTCGGGGCGATAATGGATAAGCTGGTAAGTGTCGGGGTCTTGATTTTAGTTATTTTGTTTCAAGATGAAATCCGTCGTTTTCTTGTCGAATTGGGATCTCATAAACGATGGCGGTTCTTTTTCAGATTATTCCTCCCCGATAAAGAAAAAAATACAGATCAGCAATCTTATATCATGCCTTTAGTGTATGCGTGTATGAATATGTCCAAGACCAAAACCGGTGCTCTTATCGTAATACAGAAAGATATGGCGCTTACAGCTTATGAGCAGACGGGAGATATTATAAATGCCGATGTCAATTCGCGTCTTATAGAAAATATTTTCTTTAAGAACAGTCCTTTGCATGACGGAGCTATGATTATTGCGGATAATCGTATTGTGGCGGCTGCCTGCATATTGCCAGTGTCTCATAATAACGATATTCCTAAGTCTTTGGGATTGAGGCATCGTTCGGCATTGGGTATTACTCAAGAGTCGGATGCTACGGCTGTTATCGTATCGGAAGAAACCGGAAACATTTCGGCTGCACGTAATGGTAAATTGCACTTGCGTCTTTCTGGTAAGGACTTGGAACATTTTTTGTCCGAAACTGCAGAATAATTGTTATTTCAAGGACGTAGAATCGTAATTTTTGGTGAGATAATTAAGTAATTGTATATTTATATATTTAATAAATGTAATAAATAAAAAGGGAAAATTAAATGGTCATAACGAACGAATCTTTTTATTTTTGCAGCGTACTATGAGAAGTTTTCGTTATATATTGGCTGTTTCGTTGTCTCTGCTGATCGTTTTTGCGGGAGTAGGAGTTTCTATTATGCACTATTGCTGTCCCGGATGTGAAGCGGAACAGAAATGCTGTGTTGCCGGTTGTGAAAAATGCCGTGATACAAATTCTTTATCGAATGACTCTTGTGGGGATGAAGGATGTTCTGCCACTGTTTATAAGGTAGATTTGGTGAAACAGTCTTGTGGATGTTCTGTTTCTGTTCCTTTTGCGCAAATTCTCTGTTATTTGTCGCCAGATGTGAAAAAAAATCTTTCATCTGTTGATTCCGAACGTGTCGAGATACGGGATATTCCTCCTAATCCGGTATGTACACGTTATTATCTTGCTCTTTATTCAGTTTTTCTTATTTAGAATTTATTGTATGGGGATAAGCAAATGTCTCTTTGGGAAGAGTCTGCTTGTTCCTGTGCAGCGTGTCTTGAGTTATTTTAAGATGCGTGATTTTGTATTTCCCCTATTGCAAGTCGAGTTGCCGGACATATCTCAATGAACGGGAAAGGCTTTGTGATTATGGGCGTTATGGAAAGACTGAGTTTTTGAGTAATAAATAAACTGTCATATATGAAATATATATTTTTAATATTTTTCTTTTTGCTTTTGTACCCGGTACAGGCTAAGGTAAGGGGTGTTGTTAAAGATAGTGCAGGAGAGCCGTTACCCGGAGCTAATGTAGCATGGGTCAATACAAAGATTTTTACGGTTACTGCCGAAGACGGAAGCTTTTCTGTTGATAAACCTAAGGATAGCGAAACGTTGGTTATTAGTTATATAGGGTTTGAAAATGATACGATCCATGTCGATAGTGAAAATGTAAAATTGGAAATAGTTCTACGTGAGGGATTGTCTTTAGGCGAGGTTAATGTCGTAAGACGCAGGTTCGGAACTACGAAATTAAGAAGTAGTGCCATGAATGTCGATATTATCAGTAGTGCAGAATTAAGTCGTGCGGCATGTTGCAATTTGGGTGAAAGTTTTGTAACAAATCCATCTGTCGATGTGAGTTATTCAGATGCTGCTACGGGTGCGAAGCAAATTAAGTTATTGGGGTTGTCCGGTACATACGTGCAGATGATGACCGAGAATATCCCTAATTACAGAGGTGCTGCAGCTCCTTATGGGCTGGGATATATTCCCGGTCCGTGGATGCAGAGTATTCAGGTGAGTAAAGGTAGTTCGTCTGTCAAAAACGGATACGAGTCTATTACAGGACAGATTAATGTCGAATTTAAAAAACCTCAGTTGCCGGAGGCTGACTGGGTTTCTGCCAATCTGTTTGCCAGCAGTACGGGGCGTTATGAGGCCAATGCCGATGCTACATTAAAGCTGTCTAAGCGTTGGAGTACTTCGCTTTTAGCTCATTATGAAAATGAAACGATGGCTCATGATGCCAATCATGACGGTTTTGCGGATATTCCTCGAGTAGAGCAATATAATCTTTGGAATCGTTGGGCATATATGGGAGATCATTATGTTTTTCAAGCCGGTATTAAAGCTCTTTCTGAATGGCGGAATAGCGGTCAGGTAAATCATGGTGGAAATCCGGGACAGGAGTTGTATAAAATCGGAATCGATACTCGACGCTATGAAGCTTTTACCAAAAACGCTTATATCTTTAATAAAGAAAAGAATACTAATCTGGCTCTTATTCTCCAAGGAACTTTTCATAATCAGGATGCCGTTTATGGGCATAAACTTTATGATGTGGATCAGACCAATGTGTATGCTTCGTTATTGTTCGAGACTGAATTTAGTAAACAGCATAGCCTCTCTACCGGTTTGAGCTTTAATTATGACGGATATGATCAGCGATACCGTTTGACGAACGATGTAAAGCTCCCTCGTCTTAAATCTTTTGAAAAAGAATCTGTTCCGGGAGCTTATGTGCAATATACCTATAACTTGGAAGATAAATTGATACTTATGGGTGGAATACGAGGAGATTACAGTAGTATGCACGGTTTTTTTGTTACCCCTCGGGCACATGTCAAATATAATCCGAATGAGTTTGTAAATTTCCGTCTTTCGGCAGGGAAAGGATATCGAACCAATCATGTGTTGGCAGAAAATAATTATTTGCTTGCCAGCAGTCGAAAAGTAAGAATTGCTGGAGATTTGGATCAAGAGGAGGCTTGTAATTACGGAGCAAGTATTTCGTCGTATATCCCTTTGCTCGGTAAGACCTTAAACCTTAATGCAGAATATTATTATACGGATTTTTTGAAGCAAGTAGTTGTAGATATGGATACAGATCCGCATGAAATAGCATTTTATAATCTGAATGGACGTTCTTATTCTCATGTTTTTCAGGTAGAGGCGAATTATCCTCTTTTCAAAGGCTTTACTCTTACGGCGGCTTATCGTTTTACAGATGCGAAGACTACTTATAACGGAGAGCTTAAAGAAAGACCTTTGACAAGCAGGTATAAAGGACTGGTGACGGCATCCTATAAGACACCTCTTGAAATATGGCAATTTGATGCGACTCTTCAGTTGAACGGAGGCGGTCGGATGCCGAGTCGGTATATTCTGGAAGATGGGACTCCTTCATGGAGTGCCCGCTATGGTTCTTTTGAGCAGCTTAGTGTGCAAATTACACGTTACTTCCGTCGTTGGTCTATTTATGTGGGCGGAGAGAACCTGACGAATTTTAAACAGAAAAATCCGATTATCGATGCGGCCAATCCGTGGGGAGAAAATTTTGACTCTACGATGATATGGGGGCCTGTACACGGGGCGAAAGCTTATATAGGAATTCGTTTTAACTGGGCTCGAAATTAGAGAAATCAATATGTTTAATAAAAAAGAAATAAAGTTATGAAAGCGAAAAGATTTACAGCCGTTTTAGTAATGGCATTATTGAGTGTGACGGTGATTGTGGCGAAAGATCTCCGGATAGTCGTGTTTAAAGTTCCTCAAATGTATTGCGAAAATTGTGAACGGAAAGTAAAAGACAATATCCGTTTTGAGAAAGGAGTAAAAGAGATCTCTACCGATTTAAAAGAAAAGACGGCTTCGATTACCTATGATGCTGATAAAACGACTGTTGAAAAATTGAAAGAAGGATTCAAAAAGTTCAATTATGAGGCAGAATTTGTAAAAGAAACCAAGAAAGAGAAAAAGAAATAAAGCTGTATTATATGATGAAACATGGCTATCGATAAAGAGCCATTCTAAATTTTCATTAAACTAAAAGCCGCCATTTTAATCGTAAAATGACGGCTTTTTGCTGTTAAAATTTATTTCTCTGCCAGTGCAATAATTTTATCTATGGCTACGGATATTCCTTCCGGATTTTTCCCTCCGGCTTGAGCAAAATGAGGCTGTCCTCCACCACCTCCTTGTATATATTTTGCTCCTTCACGAACGAGAGCCGATGCATTAAGCCCTGCAGAAACAAGGTCATCGCTTAACATTACGGTAAGTAACGGCTTGTTTTTCTCATCTACTGTTCCTGCAACGAATAAAAGGTGTTCGGGAACTTCACCTCGTATTTGGAAAGCAATATCTTTTACTACCTCTGCCGGAGTTGCGGCTTTGAGGAGTATGATTTTCATTCCCGAACGTTCTTTCATATTTTTCAGTAGAGATTCTTTCATCAAAGCGACTTTTTCTTTGATAAATTCTTCTGTCCGTTTTTTCAAATCAGCATTTTCATCTATCGCTTTTCTGATAGCAGCGGTAATATCCGGAACATTGTTGAAAATTTGTCGGATTGTTTTTAATGTGTCTTGTTGGAAATCGACCAGCTCTTCGGCTTTTGCAGCGGAGACAGCCTCAATACGACGTACGCCGGCAGCGATAGAACTTTCGGAAATGATACGGATCATACCGATATTTCCTGTATTTGCAACGTGAGTACCTCCACAGAGTTCGATAGAAGAACCGTACTGGATAACTCGAACCTCATCTCCGTATTTTTCTCCGAATAGCGCCATTGCTCCCATTTGTTTTGCTTCTGCAATAGGAACATTGCGGTGCTCGTTCAAAGGGATAGCTTGACGAACTTTCCGATTAGCAAGTTGTTCTACCAATCGCAATTCTTCATCAGTTACTTTTTGGAAATGAGAAAAATCGAAACGCAGTATATCGGGCGTTACCAATGATCCTTTTTGTTCTACATGTGTGCCGAGTACCGTGCGAAGAGCTTCATGCAGCAGATGAGTCGCCGAGTGATTGCAAGCTGTTGCAAGTCTGGCTTCTTTATTGATAACCGCCCGAAGTGTAGCGGTGATGTCTTTCGGGAGCTTTTCGCTGATGTGAATACTCAGGTTATTTTCTTTTTTCGTATTGATTATTTTTATCGTTTCGCCTTCGCCGGTTAAAGTTCCGGTATCACCTACCTGTCCTCCGCTTTCTGCGTAGAACGGGGTCTGATCGAGAACGATTTGATATAATTCTTTATTTTTTTGTTTGATTTTACGATAACGGAGTATTTCTGCATCACATTCGGTAAAATCGTATCCGATAAAACGAGGTTCACCTTCTTTTACGATTACCCAGTCTCCGGTTTCGATAGCAGCAGCGTTTCGTGCCCGTTCTTTTTGCTGTTGCATTTGAGCATCAAATTCTTTTGTATCTACCGATAATCCGTTTTCTTTAAGAATCAATTCGGTGAGGTCGAGCGGGAATCCGTAAGTGTCGTAAAGAGTAAATGCGTCTTTTCCATTGATGCAATCCATTCCGGCTTCTTTGGTGTCTGCCATTACTTTGTCCAACAATTTCATCCCGGTAGCAAGAGTGCGTAAGAAAGATTCTTCTTCTTCTTTAATGACTTTCTCGATCAATATCTTTTGAGAAATTAATTCAGGGTAGGCATCTCCCATCGTATCGATAAGAGTCGGTATGAGCGTATATATAAACGCTTGATGTTGACCGAGGAATGTGTACCCGTAACGTACGGCACGGCGAAGGATGCGACGAATTACATATCCTGCTTTAGCATTTGACGGTAATTGTCCGTCGGTGATAGAAAACGCTATGGTGCGCACATGGTCGGCAATAACCCGCATGGCAATATCGGCTTGCCGGTCTTCTCCGTATTTTTTGCCGCATAGTTGCCCGATTGCTCCGATTATCGGTTGGAATACATCGGTGTCATAGTTCGATGTTTTTCCTTGTAGAGCCATGCAAAGGCGTTCAAATCCCATTCCGGTATCGATAACTTTGGCCGGCAGAGGTTCGAGAGATCCGTCGGCTTTACGGTTGTATTGCATGAATACGAGATTCCATATCTCTATTACTTGAGGATGACTCTCATTTACCAACGTTACACCGTCTATTTGAGCCCGCTCTGCATCGCTTCGCAAATCGATGTGTATTTCGGAACAAGGACCGCAAGGGCCGGTATCGCCCATTTCCCAAAAATTATCTTTACGGTTTCCGTTTATGATATGAGAAGCGGGGAGATGTTTTTCCCAATACGATGCTGCTTCGTTGTCACGTTCCAGACCTTCGGGGGCGTAACCTTCGAATACGGTGGCATATAACCTGTTCGGATCTATTTTGAGAATATCCACAAGGTATTCCCAAGCCCAGTCTATAGCTTCCTTTTTAAAATAATCTCCGAACGACCAGTTCCCCAGCATTTCGAACATAGTGTGGTGATATGTATCCAATCCTACTTCTTCGAGATCATTGTGTTTTCCGCTGACCCGAAGACATTTTTGGGAGTCGGCGACCCGTTTGTAACGTGCCGGAACATTTCCGAGAATAATATCTTTAAACTGGTTCATTCCTGCATTGGTGAACATCAATGTGGGATCATCTTTTATTACCATGGGAGCGGAAGGAACGATCTGGTGTCCCTTGGAGTTGAAAAAGTTCTTGAACGATTCGCGAATTTCCTTAGCTGTGAGCATATTTAATGATTTATAGTTTACGTTTATTAAGCAGTTGTTTTTCAGTAGAGCCGATAAATAAGTCTGTCGTTATTTAATATTCTGAAAAACAGTTTGCAAAAATAGCCTAAAATATTATTTTTGTGGCTATTGTTGCGCAAAAAATTACTAAGAGCCTGTTTAAAAATTCCGGTAAAGTAGTTTTGTCGTTTTTTTTCAGGCTTGTTTTCGGTCTGTTTCCCTGTTTTTTAGTTTGCTGTTAAAAATATGTTTTTTCAGGAAAGACAGGTATTAATATATCGGTATTTTGCGTTTTATAGAACGGGGACGGTATGTCTTGCCGGTGATTATGACCCGAATGTATTGAGCAAAATGTTATGAGAAAAAAAGTCTTTTATGTATATAATCCCAATACGTTGAGTTATGAACGGGTGTATCCATCGTTCAGAAAACGTATGGCTACGGTTTTTCGTCATTTGTTGAGCGGAATTATATTGGGAGGAATTTTGTTTTCGGTGTTGAACTATTTTGTGGACTCTCCCCGTGAGAAAATGTTGAAACGGGAGAATCAGCAGATGCGGTCTCAATATAAGTTGCTTTCTCGTCGTTTGGATGAAGCTCTGGATGTTATGGCCGATGTAAGAGAAAGAGATGCGAATCTGTACCGGGTTATTTTGCAAGCAGATCCGATTAGTGCGGCAGTTTGGAATGCCGGAACGGATAATGTGTCTCGTTATCAGGATTTGATGAACCTTTCGGATGCAGATTTGGTTGTTGCTACGACACAGAAGGTTGAACAGCTTAACAGACAGTTATATGTGCAGACTAATTCGATTAATGAATTGGTGAAATTGGGACAGCAGAATGAAGATAGGATAAATTGCTTGCCGGCAATTCAGCCTGTGTCGAACAAAGATTTGAAGCGAACGGCTTCGGGATATGGGCTGCGCATAGACCCTATTTATAAAACCCGTAAATTTCATGAGGGGATGGATTTTGCCGCAGATATCGGAACTCCGGTATATGTTACGGGAAACGGTACGGTTGTCGAGACTGGTTGGAAACAGGGGTATGGAAAAACGATTGTCATCAATCATGGGTATGGATATAAAACCCGTTATGCTCATTTGAGCCATATTTCTGTGCGGAACGGACAAAAGGTTATTCGGGGAGAGGAGATCGGTTTAGTGGGGAATACTGGTAAATCGACAGGCCCTCATCTTCACTATGAAGTAATTTATAAAGGCAAACATGATAATCCGATTAACTATTATTTCTTTGATTTGAGTCCTGCTGACTATGACCGCATGATACAGATTGCCGAAAATCAAGGACGGGTAATGGATTAATTTTTGAAGAATGGATACGGAGAAGAAACAGAAACGGATTTATTATACAATCGGAGATGTCGCTGAATATTTCGGGGTAAACGAATCTACTCTCCGGTATTGGGAAGACGAGTTTGATATTATTACACCTCGTCGTTCTTCAAGGGGGGTACGTTTTTATAATCAGGAAGATATTGATAATGTCCGGTTAGTCTATTATCTATTGAAAGAGAAAGGCCTGACCCTTGCCGGCGCAAAGAAACAGTTAAGAGAAAACCGATCTGGGGTTATCCGGAGTAATGAGATCATATCACGTTTAAAGAGTGTTCGTGAAGAGCTTTGCGGAATACGGAATGAGTTGGCAAAAATCGATGTTTCCGGTCACAATGAATCGGATGAGGCTGATTTGTGATTTTTTATTGTAAAACTTATACAGGCGGTTTTTCTCTTATTTTTTACTGGTCCGGTTTTGAATGATAACAAAAGCCACAGGAATTTCTGTCGGAGATTTCTTGTGGCTTTTGTTATATTTATAAATATATTACATCCCTGTATAGGAGTGTGGTGTGATGGTTTTCAATTCGGCCTTGATATTGTCCGAAACATTCAAAGTATCGATAAACGCATGTATAGCTTCTTCATTTATGATACCGTTGGTTCGGGTCAAAGCCTTTAATGCCTCATAAGGTTTAGGATACCCCTCGCGGCGAAGAACTGTTTGGATACCTTCTGCTACGACACTCCACATGTTGTCGAGATCGTTGTAAATTGCTTTTTCATTAAGAAGCAGTTTCCCGAGCCCTTTCATCGTGCTTTGCAGTGCGATGAGCATGTGGGAGAGGGGTACACCGATATTCCGTAGTACGGTAGAATCGGTCAAGTCTCTTTGCAATCGTGAGATCGGTAATTTTGAAGCAAGATGTTCGAGTATGGCATTTGCTATTCCGAGATTTCCTTCAGAGTTTTCGAAATCGATCGGATTGACTTTATGCGGCATGGCAGAAGAGCCGACTTCTCCCTCCTTGATTTTCTGTTTGAAATATTCCATAGAAATATATTGCCAGAAATCCCGGTCAAGGTCGATCAATATTGTGTTTATTCGACGCATTCCGTCAAATAAAGCGGCTAAATTGTCGTAATTGGATATCTGGGTAGTCCATGCTTCACGTTCGATGCCTAACTTTTCTTTAAGGAATCGAGCTCCGAAAATTTTCCAATCATATTCCGGATAAGCCAGATGGTGGGCGTTGAAGTTGCCGGTGGCCCCTCCGAATTTTCCGCTGATAGGAATCTGTTTTAAGGCGTTCAGCTGTTGTTCGAGGCGGTAAACGAAGACCATCATTTCTTTTCCCAGACGAGTGGGTGATGCCGGTTGTCCGTGAGTTTTTGCCAGCATAGGAATATCTTTCCATGCTTCGGCATACTCTTTTGCCAGACCGATCATTTGTTCGAGCATCGGATAATAAACATGTTCCAGAGCTTCTTTTATAGATAGAGGAACAGAAGTGTTATTGATGTCTTGAGATGTTAGTCCGAAATGTATGAATTCTTTGTATGCTTCAAGTCCTCCTAACGCATCGAACTTTTCTTTGATAAAATATTCTACGGCTTTTACATCATGATTTGTGACCGATTCGATTGCTTTGATTCGTTCGGCATCGGTTACTGTAAAATCATTGTATATCGCTCTTAATTTCGGAAAAATATCAGAGTTTATATTTGCCAGCTGCGGTAGAGGGAGCTCACATAGAGCAATGAAATATTCGATTTCTACACGTACCCTGTAACGGATAAGGGCAAATTCTGAAAAATATTCGGAAAGAGGGGCGGTTTTACCCCGATAACGCCCGTCAACGGGCGAGATTGCAGTAAGGGTTGTCAGTTCCATAAGAAGGTTTTTCATTTTCTTTTGCAAAAGTAACTTATCTGTCTGATTTCCCCAAAAAAAAACGTTTTTTTTGCAGAAAAAGGAAGATTTTGTTTTGAGGTTAAAAAAAATGTCTTACCTTTGCCTCGCTTTTGATAAGCAATCCTCCGGGCGTTTAGCTCAGCTGGTTCAGAGCATCTGCCTTACAAGCAGAGGGTCGGCGGTTCGAATCCGTCAACGCCCACTTTCTAAAGTGAAAGCATGTCGAGTAAGACATGCTTTCACTTTTTTTTGTGTTTGTCCGGAAATCAAAAAGATCGGTTAAGCTTTCGGATGTTAGAAGACTATTCATAAAAAGTCGTTTTTTCTAATTATGGATTGTCTATACAATAAGAGTCTGTTTAAATTTTACTCGGGTCAGGTTTTGAGAATTTTTTTCGTGTATGTTTTTCTATTTTTACGAGGATGATAGCGAGCTATTTGACGAGGGAAAACGGGGGAAAAGACCGGAAGAAAACACAAAAATGACCTGATAATATTTTTTGTCGGAAAATTTAGATAGGCTCTAAATATTGTTGATGATTATTCTTTGAACTAAATCTAAATTATACATGAGAAGAGTTGTAGTGGCAGCTGGATGCATTTTCTTGTTATCGTGTGTATATATCAAAGCCGAAGAATGTTATGCAGAACAAACTTCTGTTGCAATCGCTTGCGATACGGTCGATTATACTAAAGGTTTATCTGTTTGGTTCGATACTCCGAATGATCTTTCGGGGAAAGAAATTTGGACTGTGAATAACGGGAACTCTGGCTCTAATCCCGATTTTGCGTGGGAACAGCGATCTTTTCCGATAGGGAATGGCAGTTTCGGAGGAAATATTTTGGGATCGGTTGAGACAGAACGTATAACATTGAATGAGAAATCTTTGTGGAAAGGAGGTCCTAATGTTCCTGGAGGTGCACGATATTATTGGGATGCCAATAAGGAGGGGTATAAAGTTTTGGATCAGATACGGCATTCTTTTATTCAGTTTTCAGGAATTAATTCCGTTGCTACGGAGTTGACCCGGAATAATTTTAATGGAAAATGCGGGTATGAACCGGATAGTGAGGAGTCTTTTCGTTTCGGGAGTTTTACTACTATGGGTGAGTTTCATATCGATACGGGAATCGCAGAGTCCGAAATATCCGATTATCGGCGGATACTCTCTCTCGATTCAGCCTTGGTAGTCGTACAGTTCAATGCAGGAGGGGCTTGTTTTTACCGTAAGTTTTTCAGTTCATATCCTGACAGTATAATGATATATCGATTTGAATGTACAAGACCGGGGCGACAAAATCTGACTTTCCGGTATGTGGCGAATCCTCAGGCTTCCGGATCGGTTGAAGCAGACGGAACTACCGGTATTGTTTATAACGGTCGTCTCGACAGTAACGGTATGCAGTTTGTCATTCGGGCAAGAGCAGTAGCGGAAAGTGGTACGGTGACGGTGGAAAATGGCGCGATTAAGGTAATCGGGGCTGATAATGTAACATTCTATGTGGCGGGAGATACCGATTATAAAATGAATTATAACCCGGATTTTAACGATGACCGAGCTTATGTAGGAGTCGATCCCGTTATGACGACACAGAATAATCTTGATTTTGCATTGGCAAAAGGGTATGATGCGGTTTATAATGCCCATCGGGCAGATTACTCCGCTCTTTTTGATCGAGTGAAGATAGACTTGAATGAGAGTAAACTTGTTTCCGATATTCCTACCGACATGCGGCTGTCGAATTATCGGAATGGCATTTCGGATCATTATTTGGAAGAACTTTATTTTCAATTCGGTCGTTATTTGCTTATCGCGTCTTCTCGTGCGGGTAATCTCCCGGCAAATTTACAAGGACTTTGGCATAATAATGTAGAAGGTCCTTGGCGGGTAGATTATCACAATAATATTAATTTGCAGATGAACTATTGGCCGGCTTGTCCGGCTAATTTGAGCGAATGTCAAACTCCGTTGATCGAGTATATTCGTACATTGGTAAAACCGGGAGAACGTACGGCAAAAGCTTATTATGGTCCGGACACTCGAGGCTGGACTACATCTGTTTCATCGAATATATTCGGCTTCACTTCTCCATTGAGCAGTCGGGACATGTCATGGAATTTCAGCTTTGTAGCAGGGCCTTGGCTGGCGACTCATGTATGGGAGTATTATGATTATACTCGGGATGAGGATTTTTTGCGAACTACGGGGTATGAGCTGATTAAAGGCAGTGCAGAATTTGCAGTGGACCATTTATGGTATAAACCTGACGGGAGTTATGCAGCAGCGCCATCAACGTCTCCTGAACATGGACCTGTCGATCAGGGTGCTACTTTTGCTCATGCTGTTGTGAGAGAGATTCTTTTGGATGCTATCGAGGCGAGCAAGATTCTTGATGTCGATGCTTCGGAGAGAGAAGAGTGGCAAGAGGTTCTTAATAAACTGATGCCTTATAAGATCGGTCGTTACGGACAACTGATGGAGTGGTCTGCAGATATAGATGATCCTAAGGATAAACACCGTCATGTAAATCACCTGTTCGGACTGCATCCGGGACGCACTATCTCTCCGATTACGACTCCGGAGCTTTCCACGGCATCGAGGATCGTATTGGAAAAACGAGGTGACGGTGCTACCGGCTGGAGTATGGGATGGAAGTTAAATCAATGGGCTCGTCTGCATGACGGTAACCATGCATATCTTTTATTTCAGAATCTTTTGAAAAACGGCACGGCCGATAATTTGTGGGATATGCATCCGCCTTTTCAGATCGATGGTAATTTCGGAGGGACTGCCGGAATAATAGAGATGTTGATGCAGAGCCACATGGGATTTATTCATTTGTTGCCGGCGCTTCCGGATAAATGGGCTTCTGGGGATGTCATAGGGTTATGCGCAAGAGGAAATTTTGAGGTTGATATTCATTGGGAAAAAGGAGAGCTTGTTAAGGCTGTTATTCGGTCTGGATCAGGGGGAATGTGTAGCATTCGTTATAAAGATTCTATGGTGAATTTCGATACAAAAGCCGGCAAAAGTTATTCTTTAATTTATGATAATTCGTTATTCCGAATTTTGGAAAATTAGGAGTAATAATGTTTTTGGGGGGTAGGATTATAGGAGGTTATTCTTGTTTTATTGTAAGAGCATTTAAGTTTTTTGATAATATTTTTTTGATTTTGTCATTGTATTGTAATATCTATTTTGTCCTTTTGCATTATTTTAGTATAATGCGATAAAAGATCGGATATAATGAGATATATAGAGAAAGAACTGGAAAATTTGAAAGATGAAGTCCTTGAAATGTGGACTTTGGTTTATTCGCAGTTGAATCGGGCAGGAGAGGCGTTGCTATCTTTAGATAAAGACCTTGCACGAGAGGTGATTTACCGGGAAAAAAGAGTGAACGCTTTTGAGTTGAAAATAGATAGTGATTGTGAGGATATTATCGGTTTGTATACTCCTGTTGCTGTAGATTTGAGATTTGTATTGGCGATGCTTAAAATCAATACTAACCTGGAACGTATCGCTGATTTTTGTGAGGGAATGTCTCGATTTGTTATCGATTATCCGCAAATCAGCGTAGATGCGGAATTATTGGATAAAACCAATTTGCGTGAGATGCTGGATACGATTAAGAAAATGATGGAAAAAGGAAAAGAAGCTCTTACGGAGGAATCTTCTTCTATTGCCGTAGGAATTTTCGATATGGATAACAGGGTCGATGAGATTAATCGTCAGGCTACTCATATTGTCGCTCGCTATATACAAGATAAACCCGACCGGGCAGATGAGTGTCTTCATTTGATAGGAATTATTCGGAAAATGGAACGTATAGGCGATCACTGCAATAATATGGCGGAAGAGATAATTTTTTATTTGGACGCTAAAGTCTTGAAGCATTCTACTAAAAAATAGGATATATGTTTGATATAAAAAATACGGGTGATTATTCAAAAGATGATCACCCGTATTTTTTATATTTTATCTTTTATTTATAGGAGTATTCCAGTTTATTTTCAGAGAACAATACATGATGATCGCCAATATGATAAATAATCCTATACTTCCGACTAATAGTGCATAAATTTCCATTTGGATGAGGATAAATATATAAGTATATAATAATAGTAACATCCCTCCTATTGTTATCGCTGTTTTTTTGATTTTTAATATTCCGCTTAGGTAGAATGTGAGCAACCCGATTGTCATTATTGTCGCTATTGCATAGGAAAGGGAGAAGTTAAGATGTTCGGAGATGGATACTAAAAGAGTATAAAACAGGCATAACGCCAGACCGATTAACAGGTACTGGAACGGGTGGATATTTTTCTTCTGTAAAACCTCGGCAAAAAAGCAGATTACGAAAGTGAGAATGATGATTAGGAATGCATATTTTATAGAACGTATTGATTTTTGGTATTGATCGACGGGTAGGAGAAGATTTACTCCGAAAGACGAATCATTTAAGTCTATATTCCATTTTTCGGCGGTGAAGACTTGCGGATAGTTCCGGTTCAGATTCAAGATTTTCCAAGTTGCTGAAAATCCGTTTTCGGAAACTTGTCTGCTCTCAGGAAGAAATGCTCCGGTAAAGCTGGGTGTCGAGCAGTTTGATTTTAGGGAGACGAGAGTCGTTTCTCCCAATGGGGTGAACATCACCGATTCAGAACCTTTTATCCGGAGATCTATATTGAACGGTACATCTTCGTCTCTATCTGATAATGATACGGAGCAAGATACCCCTGAAAAGATAAGAAGATTATCTACTCCGGAATTAAAAGACAAAGTCTCGTTTTTCCATTTCCCTTCTACTTGTTCAGTGATGCCGCGTAAATCTGAGATACCTACTATCAGTTTTGCTTCATTTAAGAGAAATTCTTGTCCGGTGATCTTTTTTTGCTGTAAGTATGCAATATCGAATGAGCCGGTAAGTTTGAGAGATGAACGATAAACGACAATATCGTATAATCCTCTTTTCAGGTCTTCTGTTTCTAAATTTCCTGAAATATGCAGCTCTTCCGGTAAGATATATAAATACCGTATTTCGGCTTGTCTCGTTTTATTTTCTTGCTCGATATATTCTTTATAAGGAATTACTAACATCGGACCGGTTATGTTTTGAGGTTTACTCCATTTTTGCTGTACTTCTGCAGATGCTTCATTTGCCGTTCTATTCCTTTCCGTGATCATGTTCTGTACCATCGTAATCGGTATGATCAAGGCGATAATTAGTAAAGCGATTAGAATAATCTTGATTGTCACAGCATTGCTTTTGTTGTTTCTCTTTCTTACTTCTTCCTGAATCGGAGTCAATTCGGTCTGTTCCATAGTCGAATATTTTAATTAATAATTAAAAAGTACTTTGTATTACAAAGTTTATGAATAAAAAAATTATAGGTTTTGACTTTTTAAAAAATCTTCTAAAGCCCGAATGTGGGAAATGAAAGCTTCCCGTCCTTCGGCAGTAATGGAAAATCTGGTATTGGGTTTGCGCCCTATGAATTGTTTATTGCTTTTTATGTATCCGAGTTCTTCTAAATTTCGGGAGTGACTTGCCAAATTACCATCGGTCAAATCGAGCAAATTCTTGATGGTGGTAAAATCAACGGAATCATTTACCATTAAGATCGACATAATCCCTAATCGGGCTTTGCTTTCAAAGGCTTTATTGATATGTTCGAGATTAGGCTTCATTATTTTCTTCGGTCATATTTCAGGTAAAAGAAGACTCCGTAGATGATATGAAATAGTCCGAATCCAGCAACCCAGAAAAGCAATCCGTATCCGGGGACAAAGCTGTCTATCAACCCTAATATCAATTCTGCGTACCCCAGATAACGGGTATTTGAATAGGTATATTTCGAACCGTTGATTAAAGCTATACCATAAAATATCAACATGATAGAAGATGTGAGACCGTAATGTTGTTGCAGCAGTAAAGAGAAACAAAGGATTCCTCCAGCTAATAACGGGACAAAGAAGTTGATTAACAGACGTATGGATATTGAATCTAATCGTAGCCTGAGACCATTCTTTTTTGCTTTTATCCAAGAAAGATAAAATGCTGTTATTAATGATATAGTTAATAGTATCAGTGCCAGAATGACGATGATTTGTAATCGGTAGGGTGTGTTAATGTTTAAGGTCGTAATTTTTGTAGGGTCAAGTATGTAATAGGCAATGTAAGCTCCGATAAAGGCGTATATGCCGACAAAAATTGCAGATAAACCGCTTAATGAGAGAAACTTGGAAGACTTCTCCATCAGGTTTTTTATTTCGCTTAATGTGCTTATTACTTCTTTATTTTCCATTTTGTTTCTGTAATAATAAAGTACTTTGTTTTGCAAAGTTGCATAAAAAAATTGTAAAAACAAATTTTTACGTATTTTTTTATCTGAGAAAAGAACTGGAGAAGTATGTATCGTATAGAATCTTTTTGCAAAATAAAAAGACTGTTCCGAAATTCCGGAACAGTCTTTACTTGTCATTACAAAAGAAACAAGATCATTTTTCTGTTTTGCTATTGGTCGGTAAAACTCATCTATCGGTTACAGTGTTTTTGAAGCGAAAGTTTAGTAGTCCGATTATGAAAGATAATCACTGCCATGCAAAAATCAGATGATGCTAATCTCTTTTGTTCACAAAATCATGTTATTCCATCGGATATAACGATCAAGTTATAAAGATATAAAAAAAGAAGTAAGGAAAACAACCGTTTTCTACATTTTGATGTTATAGCGCAACTTTTTGTTAATTTTTACAACTTGTATCGATACATTTGAGAAACGATTTGCTGATATTGGTTTTCTAATTGTAAATAATTTTGCATGCTCTCATACACCTGATTTGCTTCGATAAAATATTCTATCATCGAGAGCTGACCGTTTTCAAGGGCTTTGTTGAGTAAAGAGAGTGTTTTTTGGGATTGTAACAGTTTGTTGTATTCTTGCATAGAGACTTTTAAATTGGTCGCCTGATCATAGAGTTGTCGCAAAGTAGAAAGACTTTGCAGGCGGGTGTTTTCTATTTGCATTTGAGTATATCCGCTTAACGCTTTTGCCTGTTTTATTTTGTTTCGGTTTTCAAATAGCGGAATAGAAATACCGAACGATATGCCGTTATATTTATCTGTGGGCTCCATTTCTCGTATGTAACCGATCTCGAATTTAGGAAACCATAGGGATTTGCTTAGCGAAATATTTTTTCGAGCTACTTTCAGTTCGTTTTCGAGTGAACGTAATTCAGGGTCAGCGGCTATGGCTTCTTGACTGTAAATTTCAAAATTTTCCGGAAAATCCACAGGGGAATAATCGGTTAGCTCTTCTCCGATCGGTAAATTTCCATTTAAAGTTTGTAATTCTTTAAGTTTATTATTCCGTTCGGTTTCTATCAACCGCATTTGTGTTTTTATATTATAAAGTTCTAATTCTATTTTGTTGGTCTCCAAGATATTTGCATCACCGGTAGATAACCGTTTCTGATACAGGGCCGAGAGTTTCTGTACATTCTGAAGCCTGAGGCTCAGTAACTTTTGTTGTTGAAAGAGAGAAACCAGATCGAGACAGATTGTTTTTGCATTAAGCAACACTTGCTGGCGGATGATCTGTTTTTGCTGATCATACAAGTCTGATTTTAGATCATAGAGCTGGTTTTTATGAACATATACCGATGGAAAGTCAAAACTCTGCGATACCGACAGCTCTCCGGTTTTTCCTATCGAGGCCGGTTTTCCCCATTTCCGTTCGTATGATACATTTGGGTCGGGCAGAGTGTTTTCTGTTGCTGCTTCCAGTTTTTTAGAAAGGGTCAGTTGTTCACTGGCTTGTAATTCTTTATTGTTTTTTTCGATAGATCTGAGTATCGATTCGATGTTGTTCTGTGCCGCTAAATTTCCGGCACAGAACAACAAGAAGACAATTATATAGAATTTCATAAGTCGCTTTTTTTATGGTTCATAATCTGATAAACAATGGGAACGATAAATGCGTTCAATAGGGTAGAGCTTAATAATCCGCCTAAAATTACTTTTGCCATCGGGCTTTGGATTTCGTTTCCCGGTAGATCTCCACCTATTGCCAACGGAATGAGAGCAAGAGCGGAAGACAGGGCTGTCATTAAGATCGGGTTAAGACGATCTAATGATCCGTGTATGATGGTATCTTTCAGATTATAGCCTTCGTTTTGAAGATGGTTGTAGTGTGATACCAGCAGCATTCCGTTACGGGTAGCGATACCGAATAGCGAGATGAATCCGATAATTGCAGGAATACTTATTTCTCCGGATGTCAGTTTCAGCATGATAACTCCGCCGATCAAGGCTAAAGGGAGATTTAGCAAGATAATGCCTGATTGTTTTGCATTTCTGAATTCGTGATAGAGTAATAGGAATATTACCAATACCGAAATCATTGACGTCAGTAATAACGTCCGGGATGCGGCTTGTTCGCTTTCGAACTGACCACCGTATTCAATATGATAATCTTCTGGTAGCTTTATTGTTGCATTTATTTTTTCTTGTATATCTTTTACGACCCCGTGCAAATCCCGGTCGGCAACATTTGCAGAAATTACGATTTTGCGTTTGACATTCTCCCGGTTTATCGTATTCGGGCCGGATGAAGAAGAGATGTCTGCTACATAAGATAACGGTATTTTTGTCCCGTTTGCATCGATCATCAGATTTGCTATTTTTTCGATTTTGTCCCGTTCGTCATCCCGGACCTTTACCGTAAGGTCGAATGACCGTCCGTTTTCGTATACTTGAGATACAACTTCCCCGGCTAATGCAATATCGATGAATTCGGTAAATTCGGGCAGTGTGATGCCGTATTTGGCAAGCATGTCGCGTTTCGGATTGATTTTAAGTTGTGGGCGTTCGATTTGCTGTTCTACATTCAGATCGACGACTCCTTCGACATCTTTTATTGCCGCTTTTATTTGGTTGCCCAAAGAAAACATTTTGTTCAGATCATCACCGAACAGCTTGATTGCGATTTTTGCTTGTGTTCCGGATAGCATGGCATCGATACGGTGAGATATCGGTTGCCCTATTTCTACGTTTACTCCGGGCAAACTTCCCAATTTCTCTCGGATGTCGGCAATCATTTCTTCATGAGAACGTTCTCCCCGTTCATAAGGAGCTTCTATTTCAGAAACGTTTACCCCTAAGGCATGTTCATCCAGTTCTGCACGTCCGGTTTTTCGGGCTACAGTTTTGATTTCGGGGACAGATAACAGTAATTGTTCTGCCCTCTGTCCGATTCGATCCGATTCTTCAAGAGAAATTCCCGGTAACGTACTGATATTTATGGTAAACGAACCTTCGTTGAACGGAGGTAGAAAACTTCGTCCTAATGTGAAGAATAGTGCCAAAGAAACGATGAATAATCCGATAGTCGATCCTAAAACCGCTTTTTTGTGGTGTAAAGTCCACACTAAAGCTCGTTCATATACCTGTTTCAGATTTCGAGCGACCCACGGTTCACGGGAGAGTTTTTTATCATTTTTCGTGTCGGTCAGCAGGTAACTGCAAAGTACCGGAGTCAGGGTAAGAGCTACTACTGTAGAAGCAAATAGAGCTATGATAAATGAAATACCGAGAGGCATCAACATACGTCCTTCCATACCGCTTAAAAAGAATAGGGGAACAAAGCTGACGATAATGATGAGTGTTGAGTTGAGTATCGGCATACGTACTTCTTTGGATGCTTCGAAAATTACATCTATCGGACGTTTGCGTTCGTTTTCCGGTAACAGGCGGTTTTCTCGTAATCGTTTATATACATTTTCTACATCGACTATCGCATCATCGACCAGAGAGCCGATTGCAATTGCCATACCTCCCAGACTCATCGTGTTTATAGTAAGTCCCATAAAGTGAAGAGTCAGTATCGATACCAATAAGGAAAGGGGCAAGGCAACTAAAGATATAACGGTAGTCCTTAAATTCATCAAGAAAAAGAATAAGACGATTATGACGAAAACAGAACCTTCGAACAGAGATTTTTGTATGTTATCGATCGAATTGTCGATAAAACGGGATTGCCGGAATACATCGGTGGAGATGTGAATATCTGCCGGCAAATTTTTTTGTAATTCTGCAACGGACTGATCTAGTTTTTCTGTCAGTTCGAGCGTACTGGTATTCGGTTGTTTGGTAACCGTGATCAATACGGCAGGTTTTCCTTTCTCTGAAGCCATACCGAGTTTGGGCGCTTTGTTTCCGATTTGAATGTCTGCAATGTCTTCAAGTAGAACCGGAATGCCGTTTATTGTCTTTACTACTGCTTTGGACAGCTCATCGATATGATTTGTCGAAACTACACCTCTGACGATATATTCGTTACTGAATTCGTATAATATACCACCGTTTGCATTTTGATTCATGTTCCGGGTCGTGTTCATGACCTCGTTCAGTCCTATGCCGTAGTGCTTCATGCGGGCCGGGTCGAGCAATATCTGGTATTCTTTGATTTCTCCTCCGATAACCGTTACTTGGGCGACACCACCGGTGGAGAGAAGTCGCGGTCTGATTACCCAGTCGGCCAAAGTACGTAAATCCTGTAAAGACGTAGAATCGGATGTGATGCCGAGTATCATGACTTCTCCCAATATAGAAGATTGCGGTCCGAGAGTAGGAGTCCCGACATTTGCCGGTAAGCTTTCACTCATTACTGCCAATTTTTCGGAAGTAATCTGGCGAGCTCGATATATGTCCGTGCCCCAGTTGAATTCTACCCATACGACAGAGAACCCCGTTGTCGAAGAGGAGCGCACGCGGCGTACGTCTGTAGCCCCGTTAACAGCCGTTTCTACCGGAAAAGTAACGAGGCGTTCTACTTCTTCAGAAGCCATGCCCGGAGCTTCGGTCATAATTACGACCGTAGGGGCATTCAGGTCGGGAAATACATCCACTTCCATTTTCATGGCAGTATAACTGCCGATAAAAAATAAAAGTATGGCTGCAAAAAGTATTAATAACCTGTTATGCAGCGAATAGCTGATAATTTTATTTAGCATAATCTGTTCCTCCTGTTAATGGCTGTGAGAATGACCTTCGGGAATAATGCTGCTGTTTGCCGCAAGTTTTACTTGGTAAGCGCCTTTGGTTACGACACGGTCTCCGGGTTTTATTCCTGAAAGGATTTGTACTTCTTTCCCGTCATTGACTCCGAGAGTAACTTCTTGTTTTTTGTATCCTTCTTTATCGAGTTGGAGATATACGAAATAACTTCCTTGCTCTTCGGTGAGGGCTGTTACCGGAACAGTTATTACATTATTTATATTTCCGGATAAAAGAAAGACTTCGACATAAGATCCGGGTATAATGTCTCCCTTATTGTCGAATTCGAATATGACCGGAAGATAAAAAGACCCGTTGTCGGAGGAGCGTCCGTATGATTTTAATTTTCCATTCAGGCTTTCTAATGTATAGACTTTGTCATTATACGGAGTTTTAAAATGGGCGGAGGTTAGTGTCGGAAGGAATTGATAATATCGTTCTGAAACTTCGGCCTTCAACATTAACCGGCGATTTTGAGAAATGTTTAGTAACGGTTGACCGATTTCGACATAATCTCCGTCATTAACCAGCCTACTTTTGATGAATCCGTTCATCGGAGATGTAATTGCAATGCCGTTGTTCCCCTGATGTCCGGCTGTGGCTTTCCATGCGACACGAGCCGTTTCATAACTACTCAATGCTTGGTTATATTCTTTTTCGGATATGATCTTATCTCGATAAAGGATGGCCGCACGTTCATATTCTTTTTGGGCGGTTCGGTAAGTTATTTCAGCCTTTTCAGCCGGATCTCCGTCCTGTATGTTCTGGGCTGAAATAGAAAGCAATATTGTTCCTTTATTTACGGCAGAACCTTCGGTAAGGGATGCTTTCCCGAAAGAGACTATTCCCGAAGAGGTTGCTGCAATAGTCATATCGTCTCCTTGCGCGGCAAGAACTTGTCCGGATGTTTTAATGACATTTCGGAATGTCTTGGGCTGTATTTCCGATATGACTATACCTGCTGCTTGAGCTTTTTCTTCGGTAAAAATTATTTCGTCTTCATGTTCGTGATCAGTATCGACTTCGTTTTGTTGATGTTCGTGATCGATGTCTTTGGGGGTATTGTTATTGCATCCGGCAAAAAAATAAGCCGAGGCAATAATACATATTATAATATGTTTCATTGAAAATTTGTTTTTAATCTGATAATATTTCGTGACGGACTACTCGTTACTTATCGTACACAATAAAATCTCGACACGATAAAATTGAAAATTGTCGTTTTATATATAATCAGATTAAATGGGGTGGAGCTCGTAATCCGGAAGAGAGGCCTTTGTATTCAGAAATGCAAAAGTCTTTATGAGGAATAGGCAACGTTGTACATTCCGTTTCGTCCGGTCTGAAATCGAAAGAAGTGATTGTTGCGGGAAGTGCAATGAAAATATTTGACTGGAGGTCGGGATTTCCGGTAGAAGTCCGGTAAGCGGCAAAACGCGCAAGGCAGTCAGTTTCACAGTCAGGCCGGTGTGTAATATCCCGATTTTGTCCGTTTTCGGGAATTTCGGATAATTGCAAGCATATTCTACCGTCGATATGGTGGTGATGAGGCACAATTGTAACGAGCAACATGCAGCATGCCGCTAACCAAAGAAAAGGTAGAAGTACTTTTTTTTTCATTAAAATAGTTCCTGTGCAATTGCTCTTTGTGTACAAAGGTAGTAACAAAAGATCGGATTAGGAAAATGGATACTCGTGTTTTTTTATTTTTAACAAGAATGTTTGATCCATTCGGGCCAAGAACTTTTGTCGGTGTTCGTGTTTGCATTTTTTGTAAGTAAAGTAGCTTATAATTAAATATTTATTT
>NZ_CEWDCG010000002.1:0-42782 GCF_982436375.1 Coprobacter sp.
GAATTTCAATAATTTCAAAGAACTTCTATGATTTTTTAGTGGACACTAATGAAAATATATATCGAATTTGACTATATTTAAAACCCGATTTCAAAAATATCGAATACATGGAAGTAAATATAGAAGACAGTTGGAAAAGACGACTACAACCAGAATTTGACAAACCATATTTCTATAATCTGACAAATTTTGTAAAAGAAGAATATTCTAAACATACGATTTATCCTCCTGGGAAATTTATCTTTCACGCATTTAACACCTGCCCTTTCGACAAGGTAAAGGTAGTCATTATCGGCCAAGATCCATATCATGAACCAGGGCAATATTATGGACTTTGCTTTTCCGTACTCGATGGAGTACCTTTTCCACCCTCTCTTCTTAACATATTCAAAGAAATCGAAAACGACTTGGGTAAACCTATGTCTAAATCCGGGCGTTTAGAACGGTGGGCTGATCAAGGAGTATTACTCATCAATGCTATTCTTACGGTCAGGGCTCATCAAGCCGGATCACATAGAGGAAAGGAGTGGGAAGAATTTACCGACGCTGTCATTAAAATACTAAACGATGAGAAAGAAAACATCGTTTTTATGCTTTGGGGCTCTTATGCCCAAAGAAAAGGTGCATTTATCGACCGTAACCGACACTGTGTTTTAACAGCCGCACATCCCTCTCCTTTGTCTGCAGACCGAGGATTTTTCGGATGCAAACATTTCAGTAAAACTAATCAATATTTTAAGAGTAAAGGAATATCAGAAATCGAATGGTAGTTTTTTAGATCATATCCGACCTTTGATATTTCCAGAAAACTTTTGAGTATATTTTCTTATTTTATAAAAGGAGACAGCGAAATATCCGATGAACAAAAACAGAAAAACATTCTCGAAAAAGACTCTCAGAACTGCTCCATGCAAAATCTATACAGGTTCTTAGTTTCAATTTGATTCAACAAAAGAATACGGACAAGTGTTATTATATCAACAAAATCTATCGATATATGAAAAAAGCTTACAAATTTATTATACCCATTCTGTGTTGTTTCTTAATTGGATTTATAGCCGGACAGATTCAAGAAAGTTCTATTTTAAACTGGTATCCCTACTTAAATAAACCAAGCCTGACACCTCCTAATATGGTCTTTCCGATCGCATGGGCTATACTCTTTATACTGCAATTAATTTTTAATTTCACATGGAGTATTTTTTTCTTCTATATGCAAAATCCATTACTCGGATTCATAAATATTATTCTGCTCGAATTCTTAATAATTGTGTATAGTGTAAAAAGTTACGGAATAAATAAAATCAGCTCAATTTTATTCATTCCGTATATACTGTGGGTAACTTATGCAACTTATTTAAATCTTTATATTCTGATATACAATTAAAATCGAATATCAAATCCCGGCCTTAACTTCATTTTGTAACTCTGATCCAGTCCGAAAATCACGAATGTTCTGCAACGTCGTGTTTGCAATATTTGCCATAGCTTCTTGAGTAAAGAAAGCTTGATGAGAAGTTACGATGACATTATTAAATGAAAGCAACCGGGCAAGCACATCATCATCAATAATATAATCCGAACGATCCATATAAAAATAATTGCTTTCTTCCTCATATACATCCAATGCAGCAGAACCAATAATTTTTTCTTTCAACCCGTCTATCAAATCGTTCGTATCGATCAAGCGGCCTCGTCCAGTATTAATAACCATAACCCCCTTTTTCATCTTAGATATGGCGTTTTTATCAATCATGTGATCTGTTTCCGGTGTAAGCGGACAATGTAATGAGATTATATCCGAATCAGCATACAGCTCATTCAACGAAGTATAGGTCATTCCTACCTCATCGGCAAACTTTTTGTCCGGATACAGATCGTATCCTAAAACATTCATACCGAATCCCCTCAAAATGCGAATCAAAATTTTAGCGATTTTTCCGGTTCCGATAATTCCGGCAGTCTTATTATACATATCGAATCCCATCAATCCGTGCAAAGAAAAATTACCGTCACGGGTACGCCACGAAGCCCGATGTATCTTTCTATTCAAAGTGAGCATTAAAGCTAATGTATATTCAGCTACGGCATGAGGTGAATAAGCCGGAACTCTTACAACCTTCATTCCATATTCCCGAGCAGCTTTTAAATCGACATTATTATATCCCGCACATCGCAAGGCTAATAATTTAGTTCCGTTTTCAGATAAAGCCTTGACCACTCCTGCATCAGCATTATCATTCACAAAAATACAAACGACATCGACACCCCTCGCCAATATCAGGTTATCCATGTTAAGGTTTCCCTTATAATATTTAATTTCGAACCCGAAATTCTTATTCGCTGCATCAAATGATGCTATATCATAGGGCTTTGCCCCGAAAAAAACGATTGAGGACATAGGATATAATTATATAAAAGTTCATTACTACTTCCTATTTGTAAAGATAGAAACTATTCCCAAAGAAACTCTTTTATATCCTACTAAATTATGCAAACAGATATATTAACTCTTGTCAAGTTGTGTCAGAGCAAATGTATATGCTCCTAATGCAATAGCTTTACTAGTCCCTAAGGATGACACAAGTATCCCTGTTTTCTTAACTTTGCGATATGGAATATATCTATCCGAATCAGGAACTTTTATAAGTTCATCTTCATCCGATAAAAAAGAATCGAACTCTTGTTGGTTCGAAAGGTCAAAAACATCCATTTGCAAAACAGGGAAACTATCTCCGGAAAAAGAGAAAAGATTTCCCCGCAACTCCTCCAGCAAAGATGGCATAAAATAGTTTACCGCCCCTGTAATTCCTCCTCCCAAAACGACAATTCCGTCCACTATATTCAAAGCCCCGGCAATAGTCATTCCCGCAACTTTACCAAATTCCTGAAAACTTTTCACTGCGGCATTTTTATTACCATCCATCTTTCCGTCCGCTATTTCAAAAATATTTTTTGGAGTCAAATCTGAATCCTCTAATCCGGCAAACTGTTCATACACCCGTTTTACAGCACGAATACTGACACTCTCCTCCGCTATCATGTTCGGATAACAACCATTGCGAGCAAGCCATACATCACCACCGCAACCGTTATCTCCCGATAGTAAGACCTTATCTATCACAACTCCTGCTCCAAACCCCGTACCGAAAGTAATACCTAATAAATTTTTATAACGCCGGTTACTCCCCACAGACTCCAAACAACTATTTACATAAGGCAATGCTCCGGCAAGCGCTTCTCCATATGCAAATAAATTTCCATCGTTGTTAATATACACCGGTATACAAAACTTTTCTTCAAGAAAAGCTTTTAGTGCTACACCTCCCCTGAAAGAAGGGAAATTCGGCAAATCTCCGATTACTCCATTTTCATAATCTGCAGGACCGGGAAAAGCAAAGCTGATTGCAACCGGATCTTGAGGCAACAAAGAACATACTTTTCGGAAACCACTTGACAAACTGTTCAAGCATGATTTCAGGTCATAACTACAAGACGAAACAGAAAAAGGTTCTATTATTTCCTCACCGGCCTGTATCGCCGAAAAAACAAAATTCGTTCCGCCGGCATCCAATGTCATTACTATTCTATTATCATTTACATATCCCATACCGTTTCATTTAAGCATTTAACCGAACAAAAGCTTTTATAGTAGCACAACGTTTTCCCGAAGCTGTACCATAAGGCGTTATCGTGTATGTTCCGACCGAAGCCGGGACAATGACCGTTTCTGCATAATGAAGCACAAACGGTTCAAATCGTTCATCAGGACTCTCTATAATAACCTCATCTCCTTCCACCAAATTCAAAACGTTGACACTATTCCTTGTATAATGTGTTACCGTTCTTTCAAACCAATGCCGACGGGTTTCAATAAATTCATTTGGATGCAGTCCGGTCTTTTCCTCTATCCATCCGTCACCCTCCGCAACAACCTCCACACAATTCACCAGATATTTCAAAGCATACTCCGTGTCTCTTTTCCAATTTATTACATGACTACCATGTTCCACATTTATCGGCCGAGGTTTACCATCCAAACCTAACCGTTTCCAATCCCACAGTTTAAAAGTAAATATACTCGGGGTAGAACTTATCTCCAAAACCATTGCTCCAACTCCGGAACAATGTACTGTCCCTCCCGGTATCAAAAAATGATCGTGTTTGAATGCCGGAAAACAATTGATATAGGGTTGCGGGTCAAAAATCATTTCTCCAGATTGGGCGCTTCTTAAATCAGCTAACATGCTTTCTTTATCGACATTCGTTTTTACTCCTAAAAAAACAGATGCCCCCTTTTCGGCATCAAGCAAATAATAGCTTTCATCCTGAGTGTAAGGAATATTAAATCTATCTCGTATATATTGAGTTGTCGGATGCACTTGTAAACTGAGATTCCCTCCACCTATAGTATCTAAGAAATCAAACCGTATCGGAAAATCCTGTCCGAAACGAGCTTCAACCGGTTCTCCAAGCAATTCGGCGGTTTTCAAATAAACTAAATTCACCGAAGGCATTTCAAAATCGACACCATTTACTCGCAACATCAAGCTATTCTCCTCCGGGACGCAATCGAAACACCAACCGAAATTATCGGCATTTTTATCTAAATCACAAACATCCTTCATCCACTGACCTCCCCAAGGGGCCGGATCAAAAAACGGAACAACTCTGAAAGGTCTCTCAATCGTCTTGGCAAGTCCCCGCATAAAAGTATCTTTACTTATCATCTTAGGAGTCAGTGGAATATTCATATCCAACCAATAGCAGACTTTCTCATATATACTTTTTTTAAGGGTATCACACACCTGCCAATCACAAAAATACCCACGCTTGTATTGCCGGGCTGGTGATTCGTTTCGGACATCCACACCTAACGCTTTTATTTCATGACGACGAAAACGCTGTTGCAACTCCCAACGTGCAATATCTCCATATACCAACAAATCAGCATCAGGGCAAATCCAAGAAGCTCCACACCCCAGAATAATTTTTATGCCTTTTTCAGAAGAAATCCGTTTACGGAAAGCCGAAACTTTTTCATGATCAAAAAAATCGGAAATATTTAATCTTGTTCTATATCCGAACAATTCGTCATCAGTCACATACGGATAAGTCATATCGCGAACTTCATTTTCCGGTTTCATCAGATATTCCGTATTTATACACAAATCAGGATGCAGATTTATTAAACATTCATACAACTTATCCAAGGAAACCCCGACATAACAATCCACAACTAATATAAAATCCTTTTTTACAATTTCACGCTGCAATTGCGAAATTATATCCTCTATTCCTACCCATATCTCTCCCGTTATATTTGTTACCGGGAATTTATCATAATTTGACCTTCTCATATAAATAAATTCAATTCACATTTAATGGCCTTACCTGCAAATTATCAAAACATACTCTATTCCAATCAGATCCGACTCCAAAAAAACCTTTTACATAATTACGATCAGCCGGGATATCGGCCAATATACAATTATTGACTATGGCTCTGACTTCAGAGATTCCACATTCCAAAACAAAATGATTCCATGCAGAAGGATCAATTTCTATAACTCCCTCTTTTATAACTTCTTGATTTATAGATAATTTCCATTCCCCGCTATGTATTATCTCTAATCCAACGCCGTGCGGAGCTGTATTGCTTTCGAACCATGACACTACTCCGAAAATCCGAGCACACCCTTGTTCTCCGATTTTAAAATCGGCAGATACAACATAATCACTACTGTTCGACGATCCGGCCTGCGTATATGGTTCCGGATTATTCTTTCCCCAAGGATCCCAACAAATCAACGATTCTGTTATTTGCTGTTGCAATACTCGGTTGCCATCCGGCAACTTCACAACCTCAAAAGCTCCTCCCTGATCAGATAACCAGCGCGGAGTAATACGATTTTTCTCATACGACTCAAAATTCTCTGTATAATATGCAGGAAATTCTGACTTTGCAGGAATAGGATGAATAGCCTTTCCTTTCTTTTGCCCTACCGTATTTGTTAACGAATAAATAGCATCCGGTGCAAGGGTCAAAATTAAACGCCCGTCCTTGACAGGGACAGATGTCTGTCGGATAAACTGATCTTTTTCATCGCTTTTCCATAAACAAAATTCTGCTGAACCAATAAGAGAAACATCCAGAACAAGAGTATCCGGTCTATTTCCGGTTACGATAATCATACTATACAATTCTTTTCTCGGATGCTTTAAAGTAATATATGACAATCCCGTATCGGTTTCACCACAAGCATCATCTAAATAACGCCATCCCGGATCTGCAAACTGCGTCGTATGAGCTATCGCCCAAATAGCCGGACGCACATCATAATAACCGCACCACGGCATACGGGCTTCCATAGCTCCTACCCCATTCCAACTCACATTAGGGAAATATGCATCTACAGGACACCATATCAATGTCTTGACCGCACGACTCCGGATATAATTGCGATTCGTATTTCGCGCAAAAGTAAGAGCATCTTTCCAGTTTCCAGACAAAATAGATGCCTCACTTTCCCAAACAGGCATATCTAATGATTTCACGTCCTGTGTAGCATCGACATTTAAATAATGATACCCCAGGATATCTATATTTTCTTTCAGAATCGAATCATTCAATAACTCTCTCGCATAACTCCACGGCTCATGATGTTCAGGTGAAGAGCAATACATATCATTACCGACTATTTTTACTTTTTTCAACCCGTTTTTATCTAAAACCGGACGTAAAATATTTACGGCATAATTGCGGGATAAATCAGGTATATGTTTTTCATTCCACAATCCGCAATAAGCTATATCGATATTATGATAACGCTTCATTTCCTTTATATACGATGCTAAATACTCTGCATTGTCCATAGAATAAAAACCTCCGTCAAACCACCCCGGAGCCCCCCACTGCAATATATCGAAAATCATATTTCGGTTTCTTTTCAAAGCCTCCCGTGCCAACCACCATTCGTAGCCTCTTTCAAAATAAAACCAGACCGGATTCTGCATCTCCTGCCTCGTACGTGCATGAGAAGGTTCTGTTCCACAAGTAGAATTTATATCTCCTCCAAGCTCAAATTTAAAATGTTGTAATGAAGCTCCAAAATGAGGTTTAAACAAAAAATCCAATATATCAGACCTGTACGGTTCTGGATAATCAATAAGTAGACGTGACGAAGCACCAGCACTTACAGCACCAATACCTTCAAATTCCAATCCGGAACTTCCCCTATCTATTCGAATTACAGTCTGAGCAGATATTCCGGAAATTCCAGCAACGAACAATAAAAAAATTAAATATCGTCTCATTTCTCCATAAGCATTCTATAAATTTCAGTACCAGCCAATAGAAAAGCCCCCGTGCCATATACTTCTGTCATATCTGCCGATACTCTTTGAGGATCAGATCCGATGGCCTGCACCCAACCTAATTTCCCATCCGGATGTACTGCCCGCACAAGGGCACTCCACCCTTTTTCCATTATAGGAAAATATTTCTTTTCAGGCAGATATCCACGACGAATTCCCCAAGCCAAACCATATACAAAAAAGGCCGTAGAACTTGTTTCAGGCATTCGGTATGTTTCTGTATCAAGCATACTGGCATGCCAATATCCTTCATCATCCTGTAATCCGGCAACACGTTTCATAAGCTGCTGATATAAAGTTATATACTTTAATCGTGTCGGATAATTTTCCGGTAATTGGTCTATAATTACGGCCAGAGCCCCCGCTACCCAACCATTACCTCGTCCCCAAAAAACTGGAGCTCCATTCTTTTCACGCATTGACAAATAACGGGTATCTCTATAAAAAAGATTCTCTTTGCGGTCATATAGAAGCTCTACGGTTTCCCAAAACTCTTTTTCCATAAAATTCCAATACCGTATGTCACCCGTAATCTTTCCCATACGTGCATATACGGTAGGAGCCATAAACAAAGCATCACACCAGCACCAACGATCATGGGAATGCGGAGACTCATAAGTCAGTTCTGCCTTTGAAGGATGATTCATTACCCACTCCAAACGGGCTTCTGTAGGTTGAAGCATTACCGGATCTTTATATTTTTCATATAACTGACAATAAAGCTGCGACACACAAATATCATCAGCAAAATACATACCCTTTGCCGGATGCCACCGTTCTTTTGCAGCAATTTTCTTCAACCATTCAAAATAAGAGTCGTCTTTCCACAATGAAGCCCATTCCGCCATTCCGATATACATTACTCCGTTAGTCCACATTACAGTAGTATGCGTCCATTTATGTAAATGTCGAGGATAATCCGCTATTTGCCAATCGGCAACACGTTTCATTACACTCATTAATGAATCGGGAGAAATTTTCGTATTTCCAGCTTTCATATACCCTACAAAAAAGATGCAGAATAATAAGCATACATATCTCAGTCTCATAACTCAATTATATTTCATTTCAATATTTTATTTCCTTATAATCCGGATTATATACAGGCATTTTTGCAGCACATGAGCACAACCATTCCTGCAGTTCTTTCTGTAAAGACAAAGCTCTTTCCTTTTGAGTTTCCGCCAAATTTTCCTTTTCAGAAATATCCATTTTAAGATTATATAATTCTATATGATCATCCTCATAAAACCATATTAACTTATAATCTCCTTTACGTATAGCTCCTGCCGGAGAATCACCTTTACCTCCATAATGAGGATAATGAAAATAAATAGCTCCCCGATCAAAGACCGTATCCCCTTTCAATAAAGGTACAAGACTTACTCCATCTTTATGCTGGTAGGGTTTCAAAGTCGCTCCGGTAAGCTCCAGTATAGTAGGATAAAAATCCGTAGAAGAAACTGGAGTTTTACAAATCCCAGCCGAACCTTTCATATAAGGAGTCTTAATAATATAGGGGATCCGTATCCCGCCTTCATACAGCCAGCCTTTTCCTCCCCGTAACGGGAAATTAGAAGTAGGAGAACCTTCAGCTGTAGATAAACCACCATTGTCAGAAACTAAGCAAACGACCGTATTATCATATAAGCCCTCTTTTTTTAAATAATCTAAAACTTTCCCCACATTTTCATCCATACTCCATATCAATGCAGCATATTCGGCATCACTCTGTATCGTACGTTCTTTCCAATGCCAAGCTCTATATGGAGTATTCCGTATCCAATCTTTATTTGTCGTAAAAGGTGAGATCGTATCCAAACCCATTTTCCGAGCCTTCTTCTCGAAATATTTCGTAACCTCAGGTTTCGCCTCTATCGGAGTATGCACTGCATAAAACGACAAGAAAAGAAAGAAAGGTGATCTTCCTGCCGAATCCATTAGTTTCAAACATTCATCTCCTAAACGATCCGTAAGGTACTCTCCATCCGGACCGTCCGATAACATCGGATTATGATAGGGAGAGAAATATGCTCCCCGTCCTCCTTTCTTCCGGACATCCCCGTTAGGTTTTCCCATTAACCATCCCCCGATATTCACATCAAAACCTTGATATTGAGGATAGAATAAAGAATCTTCAGCACAATGCCATTTCCCGACATAAAATGTTTTATACCCTTGTTCCCTTAATGCTTCTCCGATAGTAACTTCCTCAAGCGGCATATTCAACAGCATCTCAGGAGACAACATTTTATATTTGCTCAGTTTCTGTTTATCCAGGCCATATTGATAACCCGGAATCCAATCGGTGATCCCCGTTCGTGCGGGATTCTTGCCTGTCATTATACTTACCCTTGCAGGAGAACTTACCGGAGCTGCGGCATATCCGTCCGTAAAAATCACTCCGTCCGCAGCAAGTTTGTCTATATTGGGAGTTTCATAAAAACGGCTTCCATTGTACCCGACATCTGCCCATCCATAATCATCCACAACTATGAACACGACATTCGGACGAGTCTGGGTTTGAGCCGTAAGCGGAAAAAATAACAATCCCGCCACCGGAAATAATGCAGAAGAAGAAACCGGATATTTCATAAAACCAGATTTTTAAAGCAAACTTTTCCAATTCCCGCTACAATAAGCAACAACCAATTTTTGTTGCAGGTCTTTATCTCCTATGCGAAGACCGTAATTCATCAAATCTTGAAACAGATAATATTGCAGCCAATATCCGCGATGATATTTTTCACGCATCGAAAGTGCTTCTATCCACCATGCATACCAAGAGGTATTCAACCCGTATTTGTGTGCTACACGTACGGCTGTTTGTGCACGTTCCCATATTCCGTCCGACATACGTTTCATCATTTTAGTATAATCTCTGTATGTAAACGACGAAACATCGATCAGTTTAGCTCTATCATCAATTCCTAAAGCTTTCAAATCAAATACAGTCTCGAACTTCCCGTCACCATCCATATCGTATTCTACATAATCCAGAAATCCATTACCGTTTTTATCTGTATATTTTACCGTTGCGAACTTTTTAGGATTTTTATTGATCCAAAGACGATCCCAACCTTGATAATATTCCGTATTCTGATCTACACGCCAGCACCCCCATTCAGCTCCATATAAATGTAAACGACCATCTAAAGGACTAATATATAAATTACCTTTTCCCGAACAGTCCATATCCCATTCCCCTCGGTCTCCGGCCGCATCAGCCTGTGTATTATGGTCTAATCCTCCATTTCCGGCTCCGACCTTAAAGGGATCTAATGCTTCATAGAATTCTACACGTTCCCAACGATGACAATCATCATCTTCATCATAAACAAAATGGGCACTTTCCCATTTTCCTCTATTAAAAATCAGATCGAATGCATTTTTATGATCGGGATAAATCAATTCATTCATCTGACGCCAACGCGGATCCATAAAAAATTTATCTGCTTCGGGCAAACCTCTCATATTCTTAAATACATGAACCTGATCCATATAATCAAATCCACCTCCTCGAAGACCTAAAGTAAAATCGAAATCGAAATCATTTCCCGGAGCATTATCATTATCCAAATCTACAGAAATAGACACCCAATCGATTACTCCTTCCAACTGCATATTTACATAACCATTCCAAGACGCCTTTTTATCTTTAACACTCGGAGAGTCCAATAGACGGACAGCCATTTCCGAAAGGCCATCCTTATCGGGATCATAAAACAAAAAGGGATTCTCCCAATTAAGCCTTAGATCTCCCATATTATAGGTAGCCACATGCATTTTGGTAAATGCAGATTGTCCGCTATAATCCGTATAGAACGCTGCTCGTCCGCTTTTATTCCAGCTTTTTATTTGATAAGTATTCCAATCAATATAATTAAAAATATTGTCTTTATCCGTATCTAACAAAATCATCACATGCCCATTCGGCCATACTTCCGTAGCATGCACGGCCGGATAATCCATCACAATCTGCAGATCGGCTTTTCCGTCATTATCGCTATCAACCCAATCAATAACCAGATCACCGTCGCCGCCATATATGCCGTCTTTATTCCGGTCTATCAATAAACAGTCATTATCCATATCACCTTCGATATCCGTCCATTTCATATCTCGGTCATCATCGATCCAAAGAATAGGAACACTATCACCTGTCATAGAATAGATAGCCTCCGGCTTTCCGTCACCATTCAAATCCTCCAGTTTCGGTTTAAAACCGGGAGGAGGTAAAGGCATCCGAAACGATGAAATACAAGACTCTTTCACACTTTTCATTTGAGCATGAGACACGCTGCTTATTCCCCAAAAGAATAAACCTATGCTCATTACAATACAAATACTTAACCTATTCATAATATAAAATACTTATTTCATTTCGGATACTAAAGTCACTAACGATCGAGCAGGAATAACGACCTTATTTCCGACATTACCTTTATATGATAAATCACACTCTTCAGAAGTAATATACTGTTTATATTTTACAGAAGCAACCTTCTTATTTCCTTTGAACTGAATATTCACAATATTCTCATCCTGACCGAAATTGATAAAAACCAAAACCATTTTACCAGAAATCGGATCTTTATAAGCAGACACCATCAGCGACCGCACCGATTCTTCATCCGAAACTCCTTGCAAATTCGCAGAAATTCTCTGCATGCCGGGACGGACAAACAGGCTGTAATTTCCTAAAGCCCACATTAGTTTTGACGTTCTGTACACTCCATCATATTTACAAGATTCCACTAACGGATTATCAAGCGAATTAGCTCCTTGAGGAGACTTTCCGTCATCGATATAAATCAGACCGTCCTTATAATCCCATTCCGAAAAAGCAGTCCAAAACTGCCAAGAAGCCGCATTCGCATAAACTAGATCACTGTGAATAACACGCGCTACATATAAGGCCGTATTCATCCCTATATCTCGTTTTCCACCGCCATACGGATTATCATCATTTTTCTCCATAGGGCAATATTCGGTCTGCCAATAAGCTGTACCGGGTAAATCCGTTTTTATTTTACGATCCAATCGTTTTCTCCAACTGATTAATGAATCTAACGACCATGTTGACCAATAAGAATGTCCCGAAACAATAGGAGCGACATTTTGCAGTCCAGATATGCTATATTTTCCATCGGTAGAAAATATTTCTTCTATTTGATTACTTCTCAACGGATTATCTTTCACCCGTTCATATAAATAATTAATACAACCTGCTTCTCCAAAAACTACACGAGTATTCCCATTTATTTTTTTCAATTCTTTATCCAGACACCGGATCAAACGGCAACACTCTTCATTAGTCATTTGCATACCTTCCTGACGTGCATGAATCCAATTCCATTGAGGTTCATTAATAGGACTCAAATAGTCAAGCCCCAATTTTTCGCAAACGACAGCCATAAAATGAGCATAATCGACATATTTATCAGGTCTCAAATTAGCATACGGTGTAGGCTCACTAGCCCGTGCCATTCCATTTTTCGACATAAATACAGGTGCCGAAATAGAAAAGCCTAAGGTATAAGGAACTTTTCTCTCCCGGGCAGCTTGCAAAAACCATCTCTGTCCTTCTTGTTTTGACCAGTCCCAATTTCCCAAAGAATCTAAAAAACATTCGGTTCTACGCCATTCCGACGCTACGCCACCTCTCTCTCCAGCCTCATGGCTTCCCGAACCTATATTAAAACGCCAAAGCGTTAATCCTATCCCACGAGGATTTCCTTTGTCATCAAAATCAGAACTGAACAGATAATCGGCAATGGCATTTCTTTTTTCTAAAGGCCAATTTTTCCCGATATATTGGGTACGCCAACAATCAGAAGCACCGAAACTGTGAATTGTCTGATGCACTTCATTAGGGAATACGACAACAGTATTCTCTTTTGAAAAAGCAAATGTGAACAAACTGCAAAGAAGAATAAATAACAACGATCTTTTCATACTACCTACATTTTAATACTCCGTAACTAAATACCCTGTCGGTCTGAAAATTTTCACATCGGGACGAGATAAAGGATCTAACCCGTCAATCTCGAAAGTATATCGTTCTCCCGGTTTCAGATCGGGTAACTCCAATTTTTTCATACCAGTAACGGTCTTCCAGCGTACTGTATATTTTCTTAAAGTATAGGAAGGCAGATCGTCTTTTACTTTTAAAACAACCTGGGCCTCTTTCCCAGAAGCTCGTATATGCAAATTTTCCACATATATAGGGGCTGCTAATCCTTTATAGACTTGAAATGAAGGCTTTTTATCGAACCACATCGAAGACAATCCATGTACCCGCGATTTATATCGTCCGAAACCGGCTTCTCCGACATGAGTGCGATAATCGTTTAATGAAAAATAAATCACTCCGATAATAAACTTATTTTTAGCCCATTGGTCATAATGATAAGTCATTTCTACGACACGACGAGCATCTGCCCCCACAAAACGCGGCTCACACAATCCGTGTTCTGTAATCAATAACGGACGTCCTTTTAAAGCACGATTATTAATCAATGCCAATTTATCGGGTGTCTCCTCCCTGCTCTTACCATGCCAAGTACCCGTATAATCATTCCATGTAGGAATATCACCTAAAAGAGACTCGTCATTCTCAAGACGATCAAATATCTCATTTGAAACCACCGTCACAAATCGTCCCGAATTATAATCCTTGGCATAACGAATCAACCTCCGGTAAATATCTTTATCCGTATTATAAAATACTTCGTTACTTACTCCCCATGCAATTATCGACGGATGATTAAAATCCCGCTCTATCATTTCGTCGATCTGTTTTTTTGCTAAATCTTCTAATTCCGGAGTCAAATTCCCCGGAGCCTGCCACCAGGGAATTTCTTCCTGAGCCAATATTCCCTTTTCGTCCAACAAATCGAAATAGCGTTTATCATATTGCCAATGGCAGCGGGTAAGGACACAATTCAAATCTTTTATTTGTTCCACAGCCTTTTCCATAACCCACAACGGTTCTGCCATGCCGAACTCAGGGTAACTGCCGGGCATATATTCTATTCCCGGAAGCCGAACAGGTTCGTTATTCAAAAGAAGCGTATCCCCCTTAATCTCGACTTTTCTTATTCCAAAACGTGTTGTATATGAATCTGATACTCTACCCTTCTGCACGCTTTTTATCTCCAATGTATATAAATGAGGAGTATCGAAATGCCACAATTTAACACTATCCAATCTAAAATTCAATCGGGATATGCCATTTTTTATACTGGCCTCAAATGTCTTTTCAAAAATAGTATTCTCCGATTTCCATTCTTTGATAATTACGTCATAAGAAAGCTCCTTTATCTCAGGGTTCCAACTTCTCACCTCTATATCCATATCTGCGGAACTATTACTAAAATCTATATCGTAACGAACAAACGCAGAGCGTACTGCAGGTTTTTCCAAAGCTAAAAGTTTTACCGGCCGAATAATGCCCCCATCATTCGGCCAGTCGAATTTAGCTTTATAAGGCAGAGCATGTTCAGAAAAAGAGTTATCGACAGACACTGTTATTCGATTTTCTTTCCCATATTTTAGTAAACGAGATATGTCAAAAGAAAATTCCGTAAATCCCGATCCCGAATGTGTACCCGCTTGTTTTCCATTGACCCAAACAACAACATCTCTATATACCGCATCAAAACAAAGGCGGACATGTTTACCCTTCCAATTCTCCGGAACAATCGTTCGCTTTTCATACCAAGCTTTTCCGAATATACGTTCCGTTTTATCTTCTACATTCCACGTATGAGGGACTGTTACATCCCGACCGAACTCAAAACCTTCTGTCCAAGAATCATAAGATTTATAATCTCGTTCTAATGCAAATTTCCATACTCCGCAAAGGGACATTTCCTCACGAGCAAAAAGACTTCCCGATATAAGAAATAAAAAGCTAAAAAAGACAATACTATATTTTATAATTATGTTTTTCATACTTTTCTATTTTAAATTCCAAATTGTTTGTATATTCATTTTCTCACCTTTTACTCTGATAATTAAAGGATAGCAAGGTTGCGTTTCTCGTTGCTCACTATGATTTTTCGTTATAACTCCGGGATTCGTGGGGGGTATTCCGGGTGCTACCCCGGTATAAAGTTCTATTTCATCACAGCCAGGCTCGATTCGTATCTCTGCATCAGATGTCTGTATAGTAAATTTTCCTCGGACAATACACCGTTTCATATTCTGGATTTTTTCATATACAGGAGCATCTGTTATGGCTATTTCTTTCCCTACCTGAGGAAGGTCCAAAGGTTCTGTAAACAACAATACATAATCATAAACATGAGATCTCGACGACTCGCAAACAAAATCATCCGACAACCGATTTTTTTTAAGCGTCACACAACGTCTCATCTTTACACCATTATACGCACTATCCACTTCTGCTTCAATTGTACCTCCGGATGAAGACGGTAAAAAACGAACCAATTTCCCTGTAACCGGAGCTTGATCTTTACCATCGACCGTAACCGTATTATGCGCTAAAGATTTCCGATACCAAGTTGTAAAATCAGGTACGCCATAAGCCGACGTTCCCAAATCGGGTAAAATTTCACGTTTCCCGTTGTGAATAGATATGGATAGCTTATCCGGATGCCCATGTCCACCACCATACGGTCCATATTTTAAAACGACTGTTTTATCTTGATATCTTAAAACACCAACCCCGAGATCCTTAAAATAGGTACTCTTTCCATACTCGGGTTTTCCTTTTTGCTCCATTGATACCGGATTGAATAAAGCCTCAGCGGAAGTTCGGTTGACAAAACAATAACAACGCTCCAATATATTACGGAATAACGGATTATGAGACCTTGCATAAGCCAATTCATACAATTTAGTCTGCGCCAAAAGAGATTCTCCATACCAACCGTCATTATGCGCCGGAAAAGAAAGATCGGCATATACACCCTGCGCCGGAGAAGCCAACATATCCAACAACTTACGATCATACAAATTTATATTTCGACAACGCAACGCTTCGGCAGATAGCATCATAGCTCTTAAAGGGTAATAATGATATGTCGGAGAACCTTCATTCCACCAGCCATCATCATGTACATGTTTTTCCATTAAGGCATGATATCCGCATTGTTTGTCATTCAGTGCAATATCGACTATTTTATCATCTTCCAAAGCAACTCCTAAAGCAATCAATCCGCTATTATGCCATACCTGCCAATTTCCTCCACCCCGACGTTTAAGCAACAACTCGGCACAAGGTCTCAGATAGCCGGTTTCTATTTTCTTTATCTCACCGGAGGACATTATCTCCTTTGCAACCGAATAAGCCCGGGCAGCATCACTCGCCCAAACTGACTCATCGAGACTTTGTCCGAACAGTTTGCCACTATTTAAGCCGGTTGCCACACGATTTATATTATGCTCGAAATAAGTGGGATATTTGTATGCATAATCAAGTAACATATCACGGATATAAGTTGCATAGACCGTATCTCCCGTCGCCAAATACAAATAAGTACAATTCTCCAGATATTGTAGATTCTCCGCGTGGACCTTATTTATCCATGCCCAATCATAGCGCTTGTTTCCTTTCCAATATTTCTTACATGCAGAGCAATAATGTTCATTCGGTTTATCCCATTCAAAACTAAAAGAAAGATTATGTACCGGGCAAAAATAATCATGAAGATGCCCCCCTTCTAACAAAGGAACTTCCATTTTATGAGAACGGCGTTCTTTTACTTTTTCTTTCATCGATTCTACAATTACACTGCCCCATAAAGTATTTGCAGAATTTCGAATGGCAACCTTATCCGAATCCGAAAAAAAATAGTAACCGTTCTGTGCACACAAAACGTATGGGAAGACAAATATTCCGATAATAATAAAAGTTCCTATTTTAATATAATTTCCTATTCTCATATATTTCTCTTCCTACCGTGAAACAAACCATTTCTCAATTGCCTTTAATACGACCTTATGCCCTTCTGCATTAGGATGATTCGACTGACTCATGTATTCCCGAAGATCTTTCCCTTCCTTAGCCAAATCTTTGAACATAACATAACTATCGACCAACCCCAAATGATATTTCGATGCCAAATCACGTATCTGTTGGGCATGCTTGGCTAATGGAGTATTCTCATCTAAAATATTTTCAGTAAGATCCGGAGTCGGGGTCATCAGAACAATCTTTATGTCTTGTTTCAAAGCCTGTTTAATCATCTTTTCCCAAGCCTTTAATGATCGTTCTAACCCTATACTCCTGTCATTCAACGCATAATCAATAAATAACAAATCCGGACGGTGAGTCAATACCTCTTTTTTAAATCGTTTTTCACCTTGTTCCGATTGTTCTCCCCCGATAGAAGTCGTAATTACGTTCACTACGGCATAAGGATAATGCTCTTTTATTGCATGAAGGGTCAAATGCGGATAAGCACCTAAAGTATTCACCACAGGAGTATTGGCATAACCGGACGGAACACTATGACCATGAAATACAATATTTATCGTCCGGTTATGCGGCCATGTCTTTACTAACTCATTTCTCAAATTATTAACATAGCTTCCTGTTGCCGATTGGGCATTTACAACACAAACTATACAGACACCAAATACTACCGATACGAATCTTTTGATAAGCATAAAGAGATCTATTTAATTAAACAATACATCGACAGCCTGTTCGGACAGTTCTTCTTCCGGATGAAAATCAGGACTGCTTACATACTTCTTCAAACTATATAAAAATTGCCGTGCGACTGGTCTTTTATCCATATTCCGGAGCAAATCGATCGTACAGATCAATAATTCTCCTTTCCCGACTTTGGCTTCAGCGACTAACCCCAGCTTATTATTTTTATTCCAATCGGGAATCATCTGCAACAACGGCCTATAAGTCGAAGGTGTATGATCAAGATTCATCAATTTAGAAGGAATAACCAAATCCCACCACTGCCAATTAGAATGAAACTCCGTTGGGAAATATGCATATAACGGGTGCGAAGGATTGCACAAAATACCTAATAATTCAGGAGGCATACCAGACCAGACTGCATTCCATGAAATCCCGGAGAAACATGATGAAACCGTAGTACGGACATCTGCAGTATCTGCAAGTAAAAGTACTTTTCCTCCTTGCTTCAAGTACTCTTTCACTTCTGCATTCCATGAATTTACGATCTTTATCTCAGAAAGGACATTCACCTCCGGCAATACAGAAGGATATACCCATATATTCCATTGATTCCGATATGAAGTTCCTGAAATATCAAAAATAAGTTTCATCTGTTCCGCTTTTTTGATTCCTTTCAGAGAAATTTTTATTTTACCTAATGAATGCGGACTACCGATCGGTATATCTTTTGCCGGGAGCTTTCCTTGAGCATATACCTTGCCATCAGGATATTTCAACGTCCATTTCAGTACAGCCTTCTTTATATCCGATTTTCCGAAATTCGCAATACGTGCCTCTCCGGTAAAAATCGAATCATTTGTCCAAACAAACGAAGAAGTCAACAATAACGGAAGACAAGGGGAAACCATGCTTTTAAATTCATCTGCAGTAACATAAGGTTTCGGATCCCAAAAAACATCGACCACACCTACAGGTGAAGTTCCTTGGCCCGGGAAATCATTCAATTGCAACAAATGGTATCCAGCCATACCCGGTGTACGATAATAAGATTCGAATTCTTCTTTTTTTTGTATTAAATGAAATTTACCGGATGCACGTGTAAACTCCTCAGCTAAATCCAACATATGATGATCCCGCAACGATTCCCTGAATATCTGATAATTATATGGTTTAAGAACTCCCGTATATTTTTTTATCTCGTCATAATTAGGATAAACACACCATTGACCTATTTCATGTGTAATCATCGGTATCGGATATTTTTTTACATACTCCGAATAATCATACAAAGTATTCAAGGGAGCAACATTAAAACGACTCTTTAAACCCTCTTTCCATCTATGAGGGCGTGCTCCATATAAAACGTTATATTGATTTTCAGGGACATAAGGATATGCAGCACTTCCTGTATAAAGATGTCTGGGATCTCGTTTCCAATGAGTTACCGATTCTGAAAGAAATTCTTTTACTCCCGAACCGCAAAGTTCATTTCCCTCACAGAAAAAGACAAAAGAAGGATGGTTTCCGTATTCTTTGAATATCCGGTCTGCCTCACGACGTAAAAAATCATTAACAGTTTTATCTTCTCCTACCGTAAACCGCCAATCAGAGTTCTCTATTTGCAAATAAATTCCTAAACTATCAGCAACCTTGAATGCTGCTTCAGGAGGACACCATGAATGAAAACGAACACAATTCAATCCGTAATCTTTACAGGTCTTTAGGATATGTAACCATCCCGATTCATCCATAACCGGATATCCGGTCAATGGAAATTCGGCACTGTTAACAGTTCCCCGTATAAATATTTCACGTCCGTTCATCGTAAAACGAGTACCTTTCACTCCCACCTCACGCATTCCGAATTTGACCTGTTTCGTATCGAAATAAGATTCTTTATCTGCTTTAACATTCAGAGAAAGATTTAACAGATAAAGATTCGGATCAAACTCATCCCATGTCCTGATCTGATCTCCAAGAGGTAAATCTATCTCCATAAAGATAAGCGAATCATTTCCGGTCACAGGAATTTTTTTCTTTGGAATATCAAAAAGATTATCCGCAGTTTTTCCCATAATTTCCAAATCACCTTTCAACGATAACTTATCGCTATTATTGAAAGTCACCTCCAAACGAGCCTTTTTGCCCTTAATATCGGGATAGACCTGCACATCCGATATATATACTTTGTCCGTAGCTCTTAGTTCTATTTTTCCTATAATGCCGTTCCAATTAGTTTGTGTTTCGGCACTAATGGCATGGCTATATTCAATATTATAAATCAGGTCATTATTTACACGTAAACGTATTGTATTTACCTCTCCGGGTTTCAAAAATTTTCCTAATGTATAAATATGAGGAACAGATAGACTTTCTTCCCGTCCGACATAAGCTCCATTAACCCATAATTTAGTTTCCCAATGGACTCTTTCAAGAAATAATGAAATCTCTTTCCCTGCCCAATCTTCCGGAATGAAGACCTTTTTTTCATACCATGCCGGACCTTTATATTCAAACATTCTTGTTAGTCGTATAGAAGAGAGTCCTTGTGTACGAATCCCTTTACCCGCCTCATCAGTAGAACCGGGTAATGTAATTGTTTCGGTAAGAGATGGAAACATCTGCAATCCATTACTCTGAAGACCCATCCCGAGAGGATCTGCTTTAAATGACCATATTCCATCTAAAGAAATTGTATGACATCCCGGTTGGGCTTGCATCTGAAATGCAAGTCCGACCAGAAAAAAAGGAAGAAAAAAAACTAAACGTTTCATAAGAGTGTATTTTCAAGGTATATCAATTTACCTTACTATTTATATTCAATAATTGCAACTACAGGAAAATGATCTGACGGATTACGTGCCTGAAATGCATTTTCCATGTTTTTCACAGGAATTCGATAAGTATCAGTCAATATTCCATACCGATCAACACTAAAATGCGATGTAAGAAATATATGATCGATACGGGTTGTAGTCTTTCTATTAGGATCAAAAGCATTAAAAGTTCCCGTTACAGCATAACGTATACCAGCACATTCATACGCATCCGATAACACTTTTGAATTCACAATCGTCATATAACATCTACTATTTTGATCCGCATTAAAATCACCGGTTAAGATAACAGGCAATTTACCTCCCGATTTCTTAATTTTCTGCAATACTAAAGAAGCGCTTTCATCTCTGGATTTTACTCCGACATGATCGGCGTGTAAATTAAAAAACATAAAAACAAAACCTGTCTGCTTATCCTTGAACTTTCCCCAAGTACACAAACGCACTTGATCGGCATCCCATCCCAAACTGGGATAATCAGGAGTAGAAGAAAGCCAAAAATTTCCTTCATCTAAAAGTTCAAAGCGATCTGTCTTATAATAAATAGCAGTAAACTCTCCCCTTTTCATTCCGTCATCACGTCCTACTCCAATATAATCATACCCCCGCAACTTGTTTTTCAGCTCTTTTACCTGATGAAACTTTCCTTCTTGCGTCCCGAATATATCAAAATCGTGATAACGGATTAAATCGGCAATAACAGGACAGCGCTGCCCCCACCCATTGCCATTAATCGAATCATTACGATTCGCAAACCGAATATTATATGAAGCAACTTTCATTTGGTGGGCCTCAAGTCCAAAACAATAAACCAAAAAGCAAATTAAATACAGCACCTTTTTCATAAACAAAATTCTTCTTTTTGTTATCAGCAAAAATAAAAATACCCTTCCTCAAATAGAATGGACAATTATCCAAACGAAATAGAGTATCTTACGATTTATTTGACAATCAATTTTTGAATTTCAGTTTCTTCTCCAGTATTTAATTTCAATACATAAACACCTTTATATAATCCATTTAATGGTAATACCGCTATCTCAGAATCCGGATTTGAAGAATAGATTATTTTACCATTTAAATCAATTAAAGATATTTTATTGACCGGAACTTCCGAACGGATGGTAACCTGATCTTTTGCAGGATTCGGATATACAGTAATCCGAGAATCGCTAACAGATTCAATTATGCCGGTATCGGAAAGATCCTTTATTTTACCGACAAAAGTAACAATTGATGTCGCCGGCATCGTATAATTCTCTGTAACAGCAATATCCGATCCTCGTCTTAAAGCATCATTCAGATTATTAGTCGTAATATAGGGAGTAAAGTGTGTTATTCCCATATTATTACTTAATCCGGATATATTCATACGTATCGAACGGGATTGTGTCGAAGCATTTATCACAACAATTACAAGTTCCTGGTTGATTTCATCGATATATGCCGAAACCATTTGGTTTGCAATTGCATCTGCGGCAGAGAGACCATCCAACCGCATTACATCGACCCGTTTCATGCCCGGACGGATAAACCGAGAAAAATTTCCCAAAGCATAAAGTAATTTTGTAGGACGGTATACACCATCTGTTTGCTGGTTATTCAAAATATATCGAATTAGAGCAAAACGTTCTTCATTGCCACTACTTGCATCTTTTTCGAATGTCGTCCACCATTGCCAACCGGAACAATCAGCCTCTACTAAATCATTATGAATAATCCGAGCCAATGATATTCCGCATTCCATCGGAGATAACGTACGGGAAGAACCTCCGCTATGAATGGCCTTATAGCCATTTTCCAACAACGAATATTCAGTTTGCCAATACTCTAATTCAGGATCGGTCTCTTCTATTTGATCTCGCAACGCATTTCTCTTCTCTACAATATCCGTAGCAGAAGCATCTGTCCAATAACTATGAGAAGATACATAAAATGAAACCGAAGGAAGATCTTTTATCTTAAGATCAGACCGATCATCCCAAAAATTATATAATTGATTTGCATAATCTCCCGTACTTTCTTTCAATAAATAATTTATAGAGCCAGCTTCTGTAATAAACAACTTGGTATCAATACCCCTTTTTACAAATTCTGCATCAATCGCTTTAACTACATCCGAAACTTCTTGATTTGTCCAAGGAGTTCCTTCTTGCGATACGACTCCTCCGTCAGAAGTTGCATTCCACTCCCATTGAGGTTCATTCAAAGGACTAATATATTTAAAGTTAATTCCTTGTTCTTTAAAATGGGAGACAACATCGGCTAAAAATTTCCCGAAATCATTGAAATGCTCTCTCTTCAAAATAGTCGATTTCGCATCACCGTATTCCCGAAATCCCAAACCTCTCACTGTATAATAGACAGGGGGAGAATTTTGCCAACCTATAATATCCGGCACATTATACGTTTTTACCGCTTTCTCCAAAAACCACTGCTGTCCGGCTTGTTTTGTCCAATCATATGTAGTCATATCCGGATTCAAGAAACATTCGGTACGACGTGTTTCATCCGAAATACGGCTGGCTGCTCCTTGCTCAGATGTCCCTGCCCCTATATTAAAACGCCACGCAGACAATCCTATACCTTTAGGCGTACCATTCGATAAAGTATCACAACTGAATAATAACTCCGCTAAATGCTCTTTTTTATTTTCCGGAAAATATTTTCCTATAAATTGAGTACTCCAACCATCTGATGCCCCAAAATTGCGTATAGTTTGCTTTTTCTGATCTACACAAACCGTAAATTCTGAAAAATCACAGAATTCAGCATCCCAGTCCCGAATTTCGTCCGAAGTAAGAGAACTTTTTTCTAAAGTTATCTCATCAAAAAGACCGGTACACGTATTTTCTCCACAACCAAAATCGATCTGAGAAAAAGGGTTTTCTTTATTCGTATATCCTGCGATCTGTTTTCCCAGAGCCCCATTTAAATATATTCGGTAATAAGGACTACCTCCTGCACTAAAAACCTGTACCAAAGATATGCTGTTCCATTTGCCGGAATACAATGGAACAGTTGCCATTTTCCCAGTAGTTCGGACAACCCCGTCTTCTCTAATCTTAAATTCAAACACGGCTTGCCCCGAAGTAATTTGTGAAACAAGCAATAAAGCTTCATCATTATTTTGACCTTGAAAACGGACTAACACCTTACCGACATCCTCCTCTTTAAACAAATCTTTAAAATATACAAAACTAAAAGATAACTCTTCTTTCATTAAATCGCCAATTTGCAAAGACATTCGGCTATCACTTTTAATGTCGGCTACATATCCTCTTACATTATTTTTTGTTCGTTCCACGTTTAAAGACGAACTTTCAATATTCTTCATGTCATCTTCCAATCCTGTTTCAAAAGAAAACCGCGCATAAGCTATTTCCCCGTCCTCAGAAACAGAAGGCTCTGGCAACTCTTTATCTTCAGCAAGTGCTGCAATCTGGTTAACGGCAAGAGCCGTATGATATATTTTTATATTATCGATACGCCCACTCATCGAATAACTTGTCTCGGGATTACATCCTAAAAAGATTTTTGAAATATTAAAATCTGAAAGATTCAGCAACGTTTCAAGCTCTCCCGACAACTTTCCATTTACATAATATTTTACTTGAATTCCTTTGAAAACAAGAGCAAAATGATACCACTGGTTATTTTCTAAAGGTTCTCCTGCGATCGAACGATAAGTTGAATAAGGCTTATTATCGATAACGATATAACTATCGTCCCCCCATGATGTTTTAGGAGTTAAATAGATATTGCTTCCGTCATCGGCATACAGTGCTAAAAACATCCGCCAATTTGCATTGGGATCGATATCTTCTCTTTTACCAAAAAAAGAGATGGTCATTTCATCCGATAATATATCCCCTTTCAACTGTAAGCAGCCTTTCAAATCAGCATCAAAACTCAGCACTTTTCCCTGCCGTATATCATCAGATATTACAGAAGCCCCATTTAATGTTTCGGCAATAACATTTCCTAAATTATCCGATGCTGTACCGTCCTCAAAATTTATATCTGCAATCTGTTTTGCTTTATTATCGCTAACCGACCATGCATATATAGGCAAAAGAAAACATAGACAAACAAATAAAGACATTCTTCTCATGGCTCTTTTTTTTAATATTAAGATTAAACAATAATGTCTCCGAGCTTCTATCAGAAGACAACGAAGACATTATTTCTCAACAATATCATTTAATGCGAAACAGAAACAGTCACCAGAGCTTGTTGAGTCAGCTTGGGATTACTATTCCCCATAAAATTATAATCGATCGTATAAGTAACGTCTCCTTGCGAAAAATCGACCGGAGTAACTCCCGATATTTGTTCAACACCATCGATCGTAACACGGCAATTTGTTCCATCCAACAAATTCGGATCATTGTTCATCGTCTCAAAAACCGGAATCACATTACTTAAATCAATATCATCGGCTAATTGCAATGTAATATTATACCGGTCATAATATGCAATATCACGAGTTACAGTCCCCTCTACCCCATTAATAGAAAATTTCGTCATTTTAGGAATCATAACCGGAGCTACATAATAATTAGAAATGACTCCGGATGCCGTAATAACTCTAAAATTTTGTATTTTCAGTTTACCATCCTGAACAAATTCTACAATTCGCGAAGCTGTAGAACCAGAAACGATTTTCTTTTCTTCCCCTACAGGATCAATCCAATACATTTCCGCCAAGCTCGACGATAACTCAAAATTAACCAATTGTTTTGCCTTAATCGAATTAAACGTCGCATCTCTCCACGCATCGAACAATATCGGACAGATCAACGAATCCGAAGAGATAAATTCTCCATACGAACTATAATATACCGTTCCTGCATATTCCGACATTCGGTATATATTATTTATTCTCAAATTATCCAATCCCCCGTCTAAGGCAACTACTTTAACAGTTACCGAGTCAACCTGAAATTCCCGCTCTCCATTTTCATTAATCGAAGAAGCGACCCATACAGCATTAAAAGTTCCCGGCTCTTGATAAGAATAAGAAAACGTACCATCCGAAGCCGCGGCAAAACCGGTATCTCCCTCCTTTCTATATACATGATTTGCATCTCCCGGATAAACGACATAATACTGTCCGGAACCCTTATTCACAAAATGAACCGATTCAAAGACATCATAAGTATCTTTTTCTATTTCAAAAGCAGCCTTAGGCGCTACATATAAATCCCGGAGATAACCGTTTTCATCGCACGAAACGAGCATCAGAACAGCCAATAAGCTATATAATAAAACTCTTATCTTTTTCATAACACTACTCTCCATTTTAATATCCAAAATTCTGTTCGATTACCCCATTGGAAATAGATATTTCTTCCTGAGGAATAGGAAATATTTCGTTTACTCCTTTTCTGAAATATTTTCCTCGCTCTCTGATTTTTCCAGACGGTTGTTCTACCGGAGCATTTTTATATACAGACGCCATTCTCTCGCTTAAAATACCCAAACGTGCAATTTCGAACCAACGGTCAAATTCTCCTGCCATCTCTATTCGTTTTTCTTTTAAGATAGCATCCCGCGTAACATCATAAGGAGCATAAGCGACATCTTGAAAATTAGCTGCCGGAATCGATATATATTGAGAATTAGGATTATCCGGATCTAACAATTTACGAGCACGTTGACGAATTTTATTCACATAATCGACCGCTTTACGAGAATCGCCGGTCTCATTTAATGCTTCGGCAAATAACAACAATGCCTCCGGATAACGCATTACACGATAATTTCGTCCGTTTGTAGAACCCTCGCTACGGAATATATAATACTTAACAAAAATCATCCCATCTCCATAATTAAACCATCCGATTTGAGGAGATGTCTCCTCTTGTTTATAATATTCACTGAGCGTACGCCCCGTAATGGTAAACAATTTCCGAGGATCATTCTGAAATTGATTATTCAAATCAGATGTCGGTGTAATAGCTATTGTTGAAGAAGTTCCTCCCAACGAATTTATCAAAGAACCTCCACACGGCCAACTTTCATTTGTCGAAACTCCCGAGCCCGAATAATCATAATGATTTATTTCTATCAACGATTCGGGAGAAAACTCACCCTCAAGCCGGAATATTTTATCGAACTCATCCAATTGATGAATACTTACTACATCCTGCCCTGCAAAAACAGTCTCTTTGGTAGCCGAAGGATCTAATACCAAACGTTTTGCCAAAGACTCCCACGACTCATTAGGATAATTTTCATCGAATTTCAGTATTTGATTATAAGTCAAATTTTTACCTTCAATAAAAAATTCTCCAATCTCCCGTGCCTCTTGCCATTTTTGCTCCTTATCCACCGATGTCAACTTTACGCCCGGAGATGCTTCATATACCAATACTTTCATCAGCAATCCTAAAGCTCCGCCGACTCCAATCTGTCCGGCCTCAGTTAACTGATAACGACCTCTACGCAAAATCAGAATTGCTTCACGCAAATCCTTTTCGATATAAGCATACACCTCATCTAAAGAAGATCGGGGCACTACCATATTTCCCAAATCTACATCTTCAGGCTGTATCGATACACCGCCATAAGTTTTCACCAAATTAAAATAAAAAAGGGCTCTCAACAATTTGGCCTGTCCCAAAACTTCACGTATCTCTTTTTCGCTCGTACCATTTGCCCGATAATCGACATAGGGAGCCGATCTGATTACCTGATTAGCTTTATTGATACCCTGATAATTTATTTGATAACGTTGCAAGATATACGTATTTTCTGTATTAAACTGGAAATTAACCAATTGCCCCATTTCATTAATTTCGACATCTTGCTTATTCCAAGAATTATCGCTCATGGCCTCACCGAAAATAATTTCACTCAACTGATACTGTTGCGATTGCATCAGATTATAAACCGCATTTAATCCGATACGCAGATTATTCAAATCTTTATAAAAAACGTCCCCTTCTACCAATCCGGTCTGTTCAGGCTCAAAATAGTCCTCACACGACGAAAAAAACAACGGGTACATTGCTAAAAGAATATATATCAACTTTTTCATATTCGAAATTATTTAAAAATCAATAATTACGCCAAACATATAAGAGCGCGCTTGAGGATATACTCCTTGATCGATACCCAAATAAAGATTATTACTTTCTTGACCTGAAGTTTTACCGACCTCCGGATCCAAACCATCATAACTAGTGATAGTAAATAGGTTCGTAGCAGAAGCATAAACTCTTAAATTACTCACAGACAATTTGTTTACCCATTTTTTAGGGAAAGTATATCCTAATTGAATATTCTTTAACCTCAAATATGAACCGTCTTGTATATAAAAATCAGAATTTCTGAAATTCATTTCATTTTTAGTTCCGTCCGAACTGGGTAACGGCACTGTCCCATTCAAATTAGCACCCCAATGATCCCGATAAGAAGGATTAGCAGGATCGGGAACTGGCCTCCAAACTTTATCGAAATAATCTTTCGCCACATTTGAATAACTCAAATAATTTAAGTTTTCCCATACTCCATTGTAAGCCACATTTGAATAACGGAAATATTTTGTCACATCATAAATCTCATTTCCGGCAACACCTTGGAAAAACATCGACAAATCAAATCCCTTATATTCCATGTTGATATTAAATCCGTAATAAAAATCCGGATTAGGATTCCCGATGAATGTACGATCGCTGTCATCGATTACACCATCGCCATTCACATCTACAAATTTCATATCTCCGGGTGTATAAGTTGATCCAGAAGAAAATACCGGAACTTTAGGAGAACCATCTTCATTGAAATCTGCTTCGGTCATGATTCCGGCTGTTTTCCAACCATAAAAACAAGCAATAGGAGCTCCGACTACCGTTTTATTTACATAACCCAAATTATTGGGGCTGCCTAAATTTCCACCATATATGGCATCATTATTTCCGCCTAAAGCAGTCACTTCATTTTTTACTTTCGTAAAATTTCCCGACAATTCAAAATTAAAATCTCCTATACGATCTTTATAAGAAAGCTGAACTTCCCACCCTTTATTTCTCACGCTTCCGGCATTCTGCATCGGAGTAGAAGTGTACCCTGACGAATAGACAATAGGGACAGCAACCAACATATCGTGTGTATCCTTAATAAAATAATCGACCGATGTAGAGATACGATTATCCAAAACATTAAAATCAAGTCCGACACTGGTCGATTGAGTACGTTCCCAAAGAATATCGGAATTTCCGTATGAAGATATACTCATACCCGGTTGAATTGTAGGCATTCCCACCCCATATATGTAAGTGGCTGATTGCTGCCCGACATAAGTGGCGTAAGCATTATTTCCAATACGATTATTACCCAACTGTCCCCAACCGGCACGCAATTTCAAAAGACTTATCCAATCTACATTCTGCATAAATGACTCCGAATTAATCTTCCATCCGGCAGATACACTCGGAAAATATCCCCAACGATTTTTTTTCGAAAATCTGGATGAAGCGTCCGCACGGAAATTCGCTTGTAATAAATAACGGTCTTTATAGTCATAACTAATACGTCCCAAAAGGCCTAAAGCAGTCCAAGAAGTTGTATATCCAGACGTCGATTGAGAAAATTGAGCAAAGTTCAATGCATTAAATTCATCATCATACCCTCCATATCCTGTACCTTGTGCCCATGTACGCTTCATTGTCGAGGTTTCCAGCGTTTGACCGACCATCACAGAAAAATCGTGATCGCCCCATTTTGCCGTATAATTCAAAATATTGTCCCAACTTATATTATCGGTAGTCGTCGGATAACGTTTTACATCATATTTTATAGTTCCTACAATTTCAGGATTTACATTATAACGGTTAAACTGTTCTTGATCGGAAGCATAATTCGAATAACTGGCACGAGTTGAATATTTTAATCCTTTCACAATATCCCAATCCAATGTTATTTGCCCAATAAAGGTATTAACATAGGTATCATAAGTCGTACGACGAAGATTTTCGATCGGAGTAGTCCAATTATAACTTTCATTCTGATCATAAATAGGTGTGAGCGGATTATAGTTAATGGCTGTCTTAATTACACCCCAAGTTCCCTCTCCGACAACTCTGCGATCTTCACGCGCATAAGTAAGATTCGTACCAAGTGACAAATTTTTCAGCAATTTAGCATTCATCTTTCCGTTAAAAGATTTGCGTTCATAATTCGACTCTTTTATAATACCGTCTGTATTCTGAAAATTACCACTGACATAATAATTCAATTTATCATTGCCTCCATATAATGAGATATTGTATTTCTGCATTAATGCACTACGAGACAATTCATCCCACCAATCAACCCCTTTATCTATCAACTCTTGAGTTTCCGGCTTTACCTTCATCTGGCCTGTAGCCGCATCATAATCCGTAACAATATTCAGATTATTCACAAAGTCGGAATAATAAGCAAAATCCTGTTTGTCCATTAGTCCGGGATCTTTCCATGACTCCTGCCATCCCAGATAAGCATTAAAATTCACATTTAAGATTTTCTGGCTGTTTTTACCCGATTTAGTAACAACGAGCACTACACCGTTCGCAGCACGAGAACCGTAAATAGCCGCAGAAGATGCATCTTTTAAAATTTCGATAGATTCTATATCATCCGGAGACAAATAATCGATATTATCCATCGGTATTCCGTCAACCACATATAAAGGATCGGAATTATTGATCGTACCCATACCTCGAATACGAACTGTAGAACTGGCACCCGGAGCTCCGGAATTCTGTACAATCTCAACTCCTGCAGCCTTTCCCTGAATAGCATGCATGACATTCGTTGCCGGTAATTTAGCTATCTCATCTGCGTCCACAGAAGCAATAGCCCCTGTCAAATCGCTTTTTTTCTGTACTCCATAACCGATAACCACGACCTGATCCAACTCTTGAGTCGATTCCTGCAAAGTAATCGTAATAGAAGTCTTCCCGTTCAAAGGCTGTACAACGGTCTTATACCCAACATAAGAGACCTGCAAAGAAGCATTTTTATCCTTCACGGTAATTTTAAATTGACCGTCCAGATCACTCATTGTTCCGATACTTGTTCCTTTCACCTGTATCGAAGCGCCGATAATCGGCTCTTTGTTGTTCGCATCTATCACTTTACCCGTAATCACCTGAGAATAAACAGGTATAACAAGCATAATCATGAACAATAACAACAAAGCCTTTATTTTTCTATGGCTTAGCATGGTTAAAACTATTTAAGTTATAAAATAAAATGGTCTAAAGAAAAACCTGTAGAAACAGGTTTTTCACATCAAATAATCATTTGTACCTTTCGAAAACCTTTTTCTAATCTTATTTTAAGAAACATGGGACTATGTAAAGAACTATAGTCCCATATCTTATAATTTATTTAACTACAATCTTTTCAACAACTTGATGTCCGTCAGCTAATACAATTTTCACAAAATAGATTCCGTTAAGAGCCGAAACATCAATATTATCGGCTGCCGTCTCCAACACCTGTACACCCGAAAGATCATAAATTTGTACGGTTTTTATATCCTGATGTGTCGTGATGAAAATTCTTTCGGTTGCAGGATTAGGGTAAACCGTCACCTTAACAGCCACCGTTGCAGGATCTTCTATAGCACTGGTTCCTCCCAAATCATATTTGTAAAGAGCTTTTGTCGATGAAGAGCCGAAATACAGATTATTATTAATATTATAAAATCCCGTAGGAGAACCGTTATCCGGTAAATCGACAACTTTAACAGGGGCATTTTCAATACCGTCGATCACCCATAATTCATTATTGTTGTTCTCATCTTGTGCTTTAAAAAACAGTTTGCCGCTTACTTCTCTGAAGTTTGAGCAATTATCAGCCAAACTTCCGGCAGCAATCTCTGTACCCCAGAACTGACGCTGATAAATACAAGTATCCAAAGTAGCGGTAGGAGCCAACCACAAACTATATCCCGAAGCATATTGGTTAACATCTTCCGGCATATAATATCCTCCGTTGGCCTGAATCATCAAATATCCTTGATATACAAAGAAATCAGCATTCGACCCCCAAGAATCCAAAGCAACATTTCCACCCCAATGATTAATATCATAAATCATACGAGGATTTACTCCATCTTCGATAGGCTTGGTCAAATCCCAGAAACAAGGCTCACAACCATGAATACCGTCCTTTGCTCGGAAATAAATCGTATCACCAATTGCTATCGGGTAAGCAAATTCCGTAGCCGCAGGTAGACCTCCAACTTCTCCCTTGGCGAAATCGAATCCCAACCACTTAGTCCCCTCAGGAGTTCCATCGCTATACCAAATTTCACTCCCGTAATCCTGACCAACTTGTTCCGCTACCGTTTCAGCACGAAAAACCACCATCTTATCATTGATATTACGCAATGCTCCAATCCCTGCCGGACCGGTTCCGAATGTACCATCATCACTCGGTCTGTTATTAATATCTTTCAGTAACTTTGTTCCTTCAGGTGTTCCATCGGTAATCCACAATTCTTCGTTATGCTCAAGATCAACTCCTGCGAAAAAAGCCTTATCGCCCATTACCTCAAAATAACTCCTCATCGGAATGCTTGCGATACGCACTGTTCCTTCTTCTGTACCATCAGATATCCAAATCCAACTCTCAGGAGTTTCAGGATCTACAACAGGCATCATTTCACTTTCTTCATCCCTCGCTGTAAAAAGAACTTTATCCCCGAGAATAACCATATTTCCCGGTTGAGAACCGATATTTCCCGGATAAATATCTTTTACCATTTTCGTCCCCTCTACTGTTCCGTCTGAGACCCAAAGTTCCCGTCCGTATTCAGCGGTTTCTGCCGTAAAGAACAATTTTCCGTTTACCCATTTCAAACCGCTCGGTTCGGAACTCTCAGATCCCGGAATAATATCCATAAATAACTTCGTACCCTCCGGTGTCAAGTCTGTATACCACAACTCGCTGCCATGATCAGCATCCTTGCCGGCAAAAAAGAGAAAATTCTCTGTTCTCACGGCATGTTCTTTAGGACCCAATGGATTGGCAACAGACATAACACTACCCAACTCTAAACCTTCCGGTGTCAAACGGGTCATTCCATCCGGCAAAATTTGTGCTGTCATAGGGGCGAACATTGCCCAAGCACACAGACATCCTGTAAAAAATTTCAGATTTCGTTTTAGATAACAATGTTTCATGGCTCAAAAATTTATAATTAAAAAATATCTGAATAAGATCGGCAATGATTATTTAAAGATAAATAACTACCGATTTTTAAGTTTACATCACGAAAATACGACTATAAAAAGCATAAAAAAATGGACAATTTCACAAAGCACATGGACAAATTTTCGGTCTATCCATTTCTTCAGGTTTTATCAAAAATGTTTTCAATATATAGAAGTCGCACTACTCGATTTCACTTCATGTATTTCACTATCTACCAACTTATTAAGATCTTCTTTAGGAAGTTCTGAACAAGGTTTGAAAGTTTCTGAATTCATATAATTCAAAAGGCTGTAAAGCAACTGACGGATTTCCGGATATTTCCGATTTTTTTCCGAAAGAATGTCCATAGAAGAAAACAACAACTTACCGCCATTGCAAGTAGCCTCAAAGACCGAAACCAATCGCCTGTTGTTCGCAAAATTATCGACATGTTCTACTATCGCAGACACCGGAGCTATAGAATCGACGACTAACGTTTTAGAGTTTTTCAGCAAATGCCACCATTGCCAGTCGGTATGATTTTCGGTTGGAAAATCCGACAAAGCCGAATGTCCGGAATCACACAAAATCCCCATACTTCCCGCTTGTTTCGGAAAATGAATCGGACTCCAAAAAACCGGAACAAACTTGCCTTCTATACCCTTTAATGCGCCAACAGGAGGTGAAAGCAGCACTTTCCGACCCTTTGACAACTCTGAAAGAGCTTTTTCCAAATTATCTGTCACGCAAACATCTCCCGCATTTATAGCTACATTTTCGGGATACACCCATACCGACCAGCTATTCTTGTAAGGCGTTTCCACTACAGCCACTTCCAAAGTAAGACAAGTCGCAACCGTAACCTGATTTAAAGACGCTGAAATCTTTCCTATAACAGAATTTTTACCCTTTTCAATGTGTGCTGCATCAAAATATCCTGATGCAACAGATTTTCTACCCGGACCAAATAAATTCCACGAAATTTTTTTATTTTCAATATCTGAAGCAGCATAATTAGCAATTTCCACTGTCGCCTCGAATAACTCGTTATTCGTATAAATCGCTTTCGGGAAACGAGTTAAAGGAACAACTGGAGAACAAAAATTACGAAAATCTTCAGCAGCAACAATCCCCTTAGAATCCCAAAATGCATCTAACAAACCGACTAAAGCAGTTCCTTGTCCGGGGAAATCGTGCAAATCGAGCAATTGAAAACCTGAGAATCCGGGTGTTTTCAGAGCCCGTTCAATCTCCTCTTTATACAATATAGCAGCCAATTTTCCCGAAGCGTTCAAATAATCATCGGCTTTAGACAACAATCCTTTTTCTTGCAAATCAGCCCTTACCGCCTTAAAATTCAAAGGGTCAAGTACACCTTTATATTTTTCAATCTCTTTCAAATTAGGATACACGGCATACTGTCCTATCTCATGAGAAATAAGAGGGACATTCATCCCGTCAACGGAAGATGTATAATCTTTATCAAAACAAGGAGATTCGTCGTTAAAAACACCCTGTCCTCTAACCCAACCTTTTTTCGTCCATTGCGTCACAAAAAAATCATCACCGGTTTCCGGCCAATCACCATGACCTTTTTCAAAAGTAAACGTAGTAGTCGTATATAAGTGGCGATTGTCTTTTGATTTCATATAAGAACGTAAACTATTCAAAAAGTCAAAGTCCGGTTGCAATTCATTTCCGACACTCATTAAACAAAACGAAGGATGGTTACCATATTCCTTTAATATTCTATCAGCCTCTTCATAAAGAAATCTGTTGGTTGTCGTATCCTTACCAACGGTCAAAGACCATAAAGGCAACTCTACCTGCAAATAAAATCCCATATCATCTGCTACCTCAAACGCTGCCTGAGGAGGACACCACGAATGGAAACGCAAATGATTCAAACCGTATGCTTTTGCAACACTAAATACTTTGTTCCAGCCTTCCTTATCAGTAGGAGGTGTACCTGTTAAAGGAAAAATACAACATTCCAATGTTCCTCTTAAATAAATGCGGTCGTCGTTATTCATCAATACAGAGCCCGACGTCGATAAATTACGCATTCCGAACCGGGCTGAAAAAGCAGAAATTTTTTTCCCTTGTGTCAAAATGACATCCATCTGATAACAAACCGGAGAAAATTCATTCCATAAAACAGTATTTTCGCCCATATCATAATCATACGTTATAGTATTTTTCCCGGGACGAAAAGATGTAGTCAATAACTGTGACGACAATGCTCTTCCATCTGTTAATATTTTCGGATTAAATGAAAGAGTTCCTTTTTTTTCTTTCTTTCCAAAATTCGACACAGTTACCACACATCGCACTTTTTTCTGAGATACATTCGGATAAAGCTGAACATCCTCAACAGAGATTTGATTTTCCGCACGAAGTTCCAGACGTCCCAATACACCATTCCACATAATCTGAGTATCATTGGTATAAGCATGCGCCAAATCTTTAACCGAAATATCATACTGTTTGCGATTATCAATCCTGATCGTCAACCGATGTTTCCCCGTACGAATATCTGATGGTAAATCGAAACGATGCGGTGTAGTCAGGCTCTCTTGTACCCCCTCCAAAGCAACCCCATCTATCCAAACTTTAGATTGCCACATAACACGTTCCAAATAGAGAGAAACGTTCCGACCTTTCCACGATGCAGGAATCTCAATCTCCCGGCTATACCACGCCGGACCTACATAAGAATGACGACGAGTCAAGTGTAACATTTGAGGCTTTTCCAAAGCCGGAGAGAGTTCATTCGGAATACCCTTCCCTGCCAAATCGGTCGTACCGGGCAACAGAATAACATCTTCCAAAGATCTTTCAAACCAGCACTCCTGTTCACCGACATCCTTACTGTCCATAGCGAATTGCCATGTCCCACTTAAATCCAATACATATTCCTGAGAAAAACCCTCCGGAATAAGCCCGAATAATATCAGAAGCAAAAACAAAATATTTCTTTTCATAAAATAAGCCTAAAATGGTACAAATCCGGTATTTATAAATATAATATACTTTATTATATAAAACACGCCTATCTATTATATCTTGCCAAAGGTGGATTCTCCTTCAAATAAAGACAAATATTTGAGAGGAAAAATAAACAAAAAAAGATAATATCAATCTTTTTGTTTCCACCTTTAACACAAGGATATAATTTTATCAAACAATCTTTCTACTTATTGCACATATTCAAATGTATTTGTCCTCCTTGGTGATTTACATCTAATTTCCGAACTTCCTCAAAGAATGATCTTGCTTTCACCAAGTTCCCTAAACCTAAATGTCCTAATCCCATTACATAGTTGCAATGAAGGAGATTTCGCTTATTCAGATCTTCTTCCCAAATTGCCAAATCAGGTAATGAAACAGCAAAATAATCTATCTTACAATTATCGAAAAGATGCTTCTCACCATGTTTGATCAGCTTATTAAAGCGGCTCCGAGCCTTTTTCTCATCACCTAAAGCTCGCCATGCCAATCCTTGATAGAATATTTTATCAGGTTGTTGATCATTATAGAAGAATGCTTGTGCAGGTTCAGAAGATCCGACTGTCGCCTTATGAAAACAACTTAAAGCTTCGCTCTCTTTACCGAGCTCACGATAACACAATCCTTTATAATAATAGATATCATTTTCCTCTGCTCCGGCGAGTTTTCCTTCTCCCAAATTGTACGGATACGATTCTGTTTTATTCAACAAATCCAAAGCCTCTTCAAACCGTCCTGCAGAAATTGCTTCTTTTGCCAGTTCTACGTGACACAAAACATATTGTCCTGTCACTTTTCCCTCACCGCCTTCCCACGGGTGGAACTTACGAGCCGCAAGCAAAGCTTTTGCTTCGGAATAACGTCCTAACTGATTATATAAAGTGATGCGTTCCAAAGCCAAATCATCACGGGATTCGACCAACGCGACATGTTTCTCAAGGAAAATCAACCGTTCGGCATATGAACGTCCCAGTTTCTTATAAAGCTGGTCGAGTTCCATCAATATACGTGCATCCGTATTGTCTAAAGCAAAAGCTTTTTCTAAAGCAGCAACCGCCTTTTCTCGATTATTACATTTATTATAATATGCTAACGAAAGATTCCGCCATACTGTCGGAAATTCAGGATCAATTGTTGCCGACTGCTCCCAACAAGATACAGCATTCTCATAACGCCGGGAAGCATACCAAAAATTTCCTAAATAATAAAAGGATTTTGCATCGGAAGGATTTTGCCGGACGGCTTCTTGCAAAATCAAGACTTCTTCTATTCTGTTAGGGAAACAATATGTCGAATCGCATTTTTCTGCTTTAACAAAATATTCTTGTGCCAAAAAAGGATTACTTTGTTTCATGCATATATAACCCAATAAGTAATAAATGATAGGATATACTTTTTCGACATCCTGAAGATATAATCCGAGCAAACCTGCAGCTTCCTCATATAACCCTCCTGCAACAAAATCCAAAGCATATTCAATGTACCCGTGAGACCAGTCTCTCATCAACTCTTTCAATTTTTCCAAATCAGAATTTTCTCCGGATGCCAAATAACGTTCATAGCGACATCCCATATTGAAAAAATCGATTTCTAAAGAAGCATCAGCAAAAGCTACTGCTTTTTCATTGTATTTCATCTTACGGAGAAGAGAACACTTTAACTGACGAGCTTTGTGATGATGCCAATTGCGTGTTAATGACTTTTCAACAGATTCGAGAGCTTTCTCATACTCTCCCCGAATGGTTTCTATTCGGGCTATTTCAAAATAAGAAGCATCTTGCCATGCGGCATTCCATGCAGCCTTATAAAACGCATCATAAGCCTCGTCTATCTTTCCCTGCATACGGCAACTCCAACCTAAATTGAAATAAGGTTCTCCATCATACGGATTAGGATTACGTTGTGTAAGAGTTTTTATTGCAGTACGAAAATGAACTTCGGCTTTAGCAAATTCACCCTTTCTCATCCATAAAAGTCCCATAGCATTATTACAACGGACATCTCCAGGTTCCCGACTTAACGCTTCTTCATAATAATCCATCGGATTATAGGTAGCATGACGGTATTGTTCCAAATGTAACCCAGTCAAGAAAAGTTGCTCGATAGAAGCTATTTCTTTAGGGTCTTTTGCTGCCTCTGCCGGATTCGGCAATGGCTTTATTTCTTCCTTATCGGCTTTATAGGTAAGCAATAATTTTCCATCCTGACCGTATATATCCGTAATCATATTTTCTGCAAGCACCCCGTTTGACGAAAATTCGACACAGAAAGGCTCTGCCGGTGATATATTCACTGTATTGTCGAACAATATTTTATCGCTTACATCCTTCACCAAAACACGCACTTTCGGTTGTTTTCCCGTAGCATACAATATCAATTTAGTATTATTCCCTTGTACGTCAACATTCAAAATCAGATCTTTTGTAGCATTCTTGACATATCCGACCTCTGCATAAGGCATAAAATACTGAACCCAAGATTTTTCTTCATACGGTTGTAACCATGTAAAATCAGGCTGATTATCGGTATATACGCCTGTCATCAATTCAATATAAGGGCCATCTTCGTCTGTGAGATTACGATCCCATGCAACACCGAAATCTCCATTCCCCCATGTCCATTGCTTTTTTCCAGGAGAAACATGATGATCGGCAACATGCAGCAATCCCCCTTTTTTGTCTTCCTCATACCCTCCGACAAAGTTAAACTTCGACCGAATCGCCATATATGAAGTCGGAACCGGAATATTTTTATATTTCGAAATATCTACACCAGAAGAATAATCTTGTTTATAATACACACCGGTAGCAATAGGGAAACTCGAGACAGCTCTCTTTCCATGATCGAAGACAGCGTTTACATCAGGCGGGAAAACCGAATGATAGTGTTCATTCACCACAACTGCCGGATTGGCCCACCAAAGAAATGTCTGAGGGAAAGATGTCCGATTATAAACTTTAGCTTTTATTTCGATATACGCCTTTCCGGGATAAAGAGTAAAACCATGCATCCCTTTCGTTCGGAACATCCGTTCTACTTCATTACACCAAATGGTTTTACTTCCATCAGGGTTTTCTTCGATAGAATAATCAGTAGGCAAAAAAGTTGAAGGACGATGATGTTGTGGCCAATTAAATTCTATACCACCTGAAATCCAAGGCCCGGTAAGTCCCACAAGAGCAGGTTTTATAACCTGATTGTAATATACAAAATGACGTTTCTTGATTTTATCGTAGGCCATTTGCACACGACCTCCGAGCTCTGGTAAAACCATCATCTTGATATATTCGTTTTCAAGGAACAAAGCCTTGTATTTCTTCTCAGACTTTACATCCTCTATTTTCTCAACTACGGGATATGGATACACAGACCCGCAACTTCCTTGATATACTCTTTTTTCTAAAAAAATAGGATTTTTTTCTTCTTTTCCTATGCCATACGTAGGGAGCATAATATCTTCTTCCCAAGCACGTACCTGTCCTTCCCCAACCTCACAACGGGTCAGGTATTCTGTAATTTTTTCCATACTTTATAGTGTTATTTTTTGATCAATTCTTTTTCTATATCTTCTAAACTTTTGCCTTTTGTTTCTGGTAGTTTTATCGTAACAAAAATTCCTCCGGCCAAACAAATCAAACCATAAAACCAAAATGTTCCGTAAGCGCCTAAACTATGATTCAGAATAGGGAATGTATAAGTAAGAATAAAACATGCTGCCCATAAAGCGAATGTAGCGACAGACATAGCGACACCTCTCACTCTGTTGGGGAATATTTCAGAAATGATAACCCACATAACGGGAGCTAATGTCATTGCATAACATGCAATTGCCAGCACAACGATAATCAGCAGCGGAAGTCCGGATACATGAAAATAGTATGCAGCACCCATAAACGCATAAATTACCGTCAGTGCAAATGCACCCAGCATCATCAGCTTTTTCCGTCCCCATTTATCAACTACAAACATGGCTAAAACGGTAAAGACGACATTTGTTATTCCTGTTATTACGATATTCATCAGTACATCAGAAACTCCATATCCGGCAGCCATAAATATCTCTTGTGCATAATTAAATATCACATTTATACCGCACCATTGCTGAAACATGGCCAATACAATACCTATTACCAATACATTACGTAAAGACGGAGACAGCAATGTCTTAAATCCGCCCTGTGGTTCAGCCGGTACAGTATGTTCTATCTCACGCATCTCCGCAAGAGCATACTCTCGCCCTCCAATCCTATCAAAAACCTGTAAAGCTGCATCTCTACGCCCTACCGTAGCTAACCAACGAGGACTTTCGGGCAAGAAGAATCCGACTACAAAAAACAAAGCTGCCGGAACAATCATGGCTAAAAACATCCAACGCCACCCCCATTGGCCATTCCATGACAACCGGATCATTTCACCCGTAGCATCTTCGGCAACAGGCTCGGCAATCAACCAATTTACCACTTGAGAAGCCAATATACCCAACACTATTGTCAACTGATTTATCGATACAAAACGCCCCCGCACATCTGACGGAGAAATTTCTGCTATATACATGGGAGAAAGACTGGACGCAATTCCTATGGCAAAACCTCCGATAAGCCTGAATACATTAAACATAGTAAAACTATTACACAAGCCTGTACCCAAAGAAGTACAAATAAAAAGAGCTGCGGCTAAAATCAAAATCGGTTTACGACCGAAACGGTCACTAAATTTCCCCGCTATTAAAGCTCCGACAAGACAGCCTATCAAGGCACTGCTCATTGCCCACCCCTGCATATACGGATTATCGGCAATCTCGAAAAATTGTTCATAAAAAGGTTTAGCCCCTCCGATAACAACCCAATCATATCCGAACAGAAATCCTCCCATTGCGGAAGCCAGGGCTATAAAAAACAGAAAAAATTTACTGTGTGCATTCATCGGTTTTCAGTATTAAATTTCAACAATACAAAGAGAACGCTTTTTTTTTATCTACAACATAGAGAAAAATGTTATTTACATGGATAATTTTATTCTGTTTATCAATTTTATATGAATATATACTATATAACATTACAGCTCTTAAAAGAATGAATACATGCTTGTTACAAATTAAAATTATCAATATATTTGCGAAAGTGTATCTTAAATCACATAACTTATGGCTAAAATAAAAAGCGGATTCAAAGGAGAAAGAGCTATAGTTCTGCCTTCCGCAGTTGTCGATAGCATCGCTCAAGATGTTTTAGGGAAAGAGCTGCATATTACCGACATAGGTTATTATCCACAAGCGTCATATCATTACCGTGAACGCACAAAAGAAGAAGCGGAACAATTTATATTGATTTATTGTGTTGAAGGTCACGGATGGTTCAGCATAAACGGGAATAAATACTCGGTACAATCGAACCAATTTTTTATCTTACCTAAAAATACAGCACATTCATACGGGAGCGACTCCAAAGACCCATGGACTATTTATTGGATACATTTCAATGGAGAAAAAGCATCATTCTTTGCAAACGGATTTGACAAACCGACAAACATCACTCCCAATTCCGACTCTCGTATTGAAGAGCGTCTCCGTCTTTTCGAAGAAATATTTTATACATTAAGCAAAGGATATAGCAAAAATAATTTCTATTATGCAATTACAAGCTTATTCTATTTTCTCGGATCTATGAAGTTTTTGGGAGAATACAGAGAAAGTGCACAACCCCAAAACAAACAAATGGACATTATCGAAGATATTATTCACTATATGAGAGAAAATATAGAAAAAAAGATTACATTATCAGACTTAGCAACTCATGCCGGATTATCATCTTCTCATTTATCATCTATATTCCAAAAAAAGACCGGATATTCGCCACTTCGATATTTCACACATTTACGTATTCAAGAAGCATGTCACTATCTCGACTTCACAGATATGAAAATAAATCAAATATGTCACAAATTCGGATTTGAGGATGCATTCTATTTTACCCGGATTTTTACACAAGTCATGGGAATGTCACCAAGCAAATACAGGGAACAGAAAAAAGGATAAATACCGATTAATAAAGAAAAAAGACCGGATAATAATATCCGATCTCTTTTATAAAGGATTATTGACCTATCAATTCCGTCAACTTCTCAGGACTAAAGTTTTTGGCTATAATTACCCCGTTTTGATCCAATAGATAATTTCCAAAACCTTTTTTAAGACGGAAAGCCTTATAAATATCTGAAGACTCCCCTTCCTTGTCATAGAATTGCGTATTTCTATCCAACTCGTCTAATTTGACGGTTTCTTCAAAAATGACTCTGCTCGGGTCATACGAAACCGAAACAAACGAAAGATTCTGATGATTCAATTTTTCGATCTCCTGCCGCATTCTTATATTTGAAATGCGCGACGAAGCATCATAGCTAGCCCAAAAATTAAGCACAACATATTTGCCCTTCAGATCTCTCAAATCGAAAGTCCCGGCGGTGGAATCAGTCATTTGAAAGTTCGGAGCTTTTTCTCCGACAAACAATCCGGTTTTAGGAAACCGATTATTACTAGCTGAAAACATCAAAAACAATACAAATAACGCAAAGATTGACTTTACTTTCTTCATACTGAAGTTTTATAATTCATACTAAACCTGCAGTTGCGACATCTCGTCAGAATTCTGCAAGCCCCACTGATTTTCAGCGGTAAATCTACCATCTTGAAAACGCCTTTTCTTCAACAGAGATTTAGAAAACGAGTGCAAAGA
>NZ_CEWDCG010000003.1:0-41514 GCF_982436375.1 Coprobacter sp.
TTAAAGAATTAAATTTTTATCTTAAAAATAGAACACGATCATTCAATCTTCAGAAATGTTAATAAATATATAAAACACAAATTATGAGATCTAAACATTATGATAAATATACCTATTACACAAATTTCCAATAATACTAACAAGAAAGAATATACTACCAATCAATTAAAAAAAGAATAGTAAATAAGCATTTCCGCATTAACTCGATTGATATATTCGACAAGAGATAAAAAATACACAATTAAAATCCTGTATAAATTTTCCGCCCAAAATATCATCAAGAAGTGTTTGAATTTTATGAAAATATTTTATTTACAATCAAAAAAGGGTTTCAGAACTCTTTGTATATCAAAATAAATCACTACCTTTGCCCCGATTTTGAGACCATATAATGTCTAACTTATTAACAAGAAAATCAATTATTTAAACAAATGGATCAAGAATTAAAAAACTCACCCGTTGAAAATTTCGACTGGGATGCCTACGAAAAAGGCGAAGTGTTAGGTGAAAAAAGCCGTGAAGAATTGATCAACACTTATGATCAATCTCTTAACACTGTAAAAGACAAAGAAGTAACCGAAGGAACGGTTATCTCTATGAACAAAAGAGAAGTTGTCGTAAACATCGGTTACAAATCGGACGGCGTTATTTCGATGAACGAATTCCGTTACAACCCTGATTTAAAAGTCGGAGACACTGTCGAAGTGTATATTGAAAGTCAGGAAGATAAAAAAGGCCAATTGGTGCTTTCTCACAAAAAAGCGCGTGCTACCCGTTCTTGGGATCGTGTTAACTCGGCTCTTGAAAACGATGAAATCATTAAAGGGTTTATCAAATGCCGTACCAAAGGCGGTATGATCGTTGATGTATTCGGTATCGAAGCCTTCTTGCCGGGTTCTCAAATCGATGTTAAACCGATTCGAGATTACGATGTATTCGTGGGCAAAACTATGGAATTCAAGGTGGTAAAAATTAACCAAGAATTCAAAAATGTCGTTGTTTCTCACAAAGCTCTCATCGAAGCAGAACTGGAACAACAGAAAAAAGATATTATCGCCAAACTCGAAAAAGGACAAGTACTTGAAGGAACTGTTAAGAATATCACTTCTTACGGTGTATTCATCGACTTGGGTGGCGTAGACGGTTTGATTCACATCACAGATCTTAGCTGGGGACGTGTCAGCCATCCTGAAGAGGTCGTTTCACTCGATCAAAAATTGAATGTCGTAATCCTTGATTTCGATGATGAAAAGAAACGCATCGCTCTCGGCCTGAAACAACTTACTCCTCATCCTTGGGATGCTTTGAGTTCTGAACTGAAAGTTGGAGACAAAGTAAAGGGTAAAGTAGTGGTTATGGCAGACTATGGTGCATTTATCGAAATTGCTCCGGGTGTCGAAGGTTTGATCCATGTTTCTGAAATGTCTTGGTCACAACACTTACGCAGCGCACAAGACTTCATGAAAGTAGGAGATGAAGTAGAAGCCGTTATTTTGACTTTGGATCGTGAAGAACGTAAAATGTCTTTAGGTATCAAACAATTGAAACCAGATCCATGGGAAAATATCGAAGCTAAATATGCCGTAGGTTCTCGCCACATGGCTAAAGTTCGTAACTTCACTAACTTCGGTGTATTTGTTGAAATCGAAGAAGGTGTTGACGGTCTGATCCATATCTCAGATCTGTCTTGGACTAAGAAAATCAAACATCCGTCAGAATTTACTCAAATCGGTGCAGAAATCGAAGTTCAAGTTTTGGAAATCGACAAAGAAAACCGTCGCTTAAGCCTCGGTCACAAACAACTCGAAGAAAATCCTTGGGATGTATTCGAAACAGTATTTACTGTCGATTCGGTTCATGAAGGAACAATTATCGAAATGCTCGACAAAGGCGCTGTTATCGCATTACCTTATGGTGTCGAAGGATTTGCAACTCCGAAACATTTGGTAAAAGAAGATGGTACTCAAGCTCAACTGGAAGAAAAATTACCTTTCAAAGTAATCGAATTCAATAAAGATGCTAAACGTATCATTTTGTCTCACAGCCGCATTTTCGAAGACGAAGCTAAGGCAGAAGCTAAAAAAGAATCTGCAGCCAAGAAAGCTGCTAAGAAAGCAGCCAAAGCAGAAAATGAAACTGCAGCTATCAACAGCAATGTAGAGAAAACTACTTTGGGTGATATTGAAGAGCTTGCTGCATTGAAAGAAAAATTGGAATCGGAAAAGAAATAATCCGAGAATAGCCATATCCTAAATAAACAGGCTGCTTGCAATAAGCAGCCTGTTTTATATTCAATAATCAGCATTTATTAGCTCTGCTCAGATAAAATCCTATATACGTGCGACAAACTTCTAACACACACATAAAAGCACACTATTACTTACTTCTTCTTTTCCTAAATTATATTCCTAACTTTATATTTAATATAAAAGAATACAAGTATAAATAAAAAACATATATCAAATTATGGTAATTCGTAAACAAGCTATAATATCATGGTTATTGGATAAAAAAAATGTTATCGACGAGTATAGCATAGGTACACCAATAACAGAAAACAAAATACATTTCGGATATCTATACAATGGCATGAATCACCTCGCAAAGGTACGTCAAAACAATCCAGATTGGGGCTTGCCGGAACTATTAATGCCCTCATTTGAAAAAATGATGGAGAAAAGCGCAAAATCATTTCTCAATATTGACCATGAGCTTTTTCAGGAATTCTACAACGATAACACCTGTGGTATTCTTCTCTCCAAAGATTGCGGAACTATCATATACGGTTTTGGAGAAAACAAATTATATATTTGGGTATTTAAAGAAGACAGGGGACAAAGTAAATTATGCATATATTTTTATGCAGAATCCACAGAAAATAATAGTCGGAAAATTTACACATGTCCAACCCTAATAGATGATAATCAGCTTTTCTCCGGTGATAAAGAAAAACGAGAACAAATATATGGAACTTTAATAAACAAACTTATGATATATCTCGCTCTCAAAAAACATGCAAAAGTAGAAACGATTATCATACCAACAGGCACTATTAATAACATTAATAATACTATCAACGAATATAAACAACATAAGGAAAAAGTAAGAAATGAAAGCGGACAAAAGGTAATCGTTATGGATTCCAAATGGTTTAGAAAGATCATTAATGATAATAATATTTTTGTAAGAGCCCACTTTAAACTACAGCCTAAAAAAAACAAAATGGGCGAATGGTATAAAGAACTTATCTTTATAGAATCCTATACTCGACATGGGTATCATCGCAATGCAACAATCGAATGCAGGAAAGAGACTGAAAACGATATTAACCAACCAGAGGCAAATAACTCTAATTGTCAAAAATAAGTTTTTCAAGTCTTTACAAAAACTCTGAATAAAATTCGATATTTTCTCGGCCAGAATTTATATATTTGTTTACACAAACGGCGGAAACCGGCATCCGAACTCTTTCCGAAACGTTTTTGGAATAATTAAATCCTAATTATATATTATGGAAAACTTCGAACTAACTATTTTAGGATGCGGATCAGCCATGCCTACAACTCGCCACTACCCAAGTTCTCAGATTCTAAATCACAGAGAACGTCTTTTTATGATAGACTGCGGAGAGGGAGCTCAATTACAATACAGAAGAAACAAAATAAAATTTACCAGATTACAACATCTTTTCATTTCGCATTTACATGGAGACCACTGCTTCGGATTGATAGGACTGATCTCCACCTTAGGTATATTGGGACGCACATCCGAACTGATTATTCATGCACATTCGGATGCAGAACGCGTGTTCAGACCTCAATTGGATTATTTTTGCCGGGACTTACCATTTAACGTTCGTTTTAATGCCATATCTACGAATCAAAATGAAATGATCTACGAAGATAAAGCATTAAAAGTTTCCACCTTACCTTTACGTCACCGGATACCGACATGCGGATTCTTATTTGAAGAAAAAGAAAAAGAAAGACATCTAATCCGCGATATGATACAATTTTACAATATCCCTATCAGAGAACTTGCCAAAATAAAACAAGGTGAAGATTTTATTACGTCTGAAGGGTTGATTATCCCTAATGAACGATTAAGCCGACCTGCTGATCCGGTTTCCCGATACGCCTATTGCTCTGATACTATTTATCAAGAAAAACTTATTCCCTTGATTGAGGGAGTAGACTTGTTATATCATGAAGCGACATTCGCAGAAGATAACAAAGCCCGAGCAAAAGAGACCTTTCACTCAACAGCAGTACAAGCCGCCACCCTTGCACAAAAAGCACAAGTCAAGAAATTAATATTAGGACATTTCTCGGCCCGTTATCAAGACGACTCTATTTTTTTGCAAGAAGCCCAAGAAATTTTTCCACATACCATCATTGCTAAAGAAAGTATGCAGATACGTTTCTGAGCACTATCTTCTTTACTTATTTACGTACAATAATTGCCACTGACTTTATTTTTTCGATTCAGCACTTCGGAGCTCTTTGAAAAAAGCCAATTCTTCCGGATTGAGACGTGTCAACAATTCTTTTTCGTATGTAGCCATATCACGCTCCGACTCTACCTGATCTATAATACTCTGACCGATGTCGTGAAGATCTTTCAGACTTTTGGGCGTCAATAACTTACTAACCACATTATAACCGTATGTACCTCCATGCAATACCATGCCTAATAAAAGGGCCATTTCCGGTTTTATTTCCAATTCTACTTTTACTCGAGTGTTTTCCATATTCTCCTGTACATTTTCAAGTTTTTTGCTATAATCTATATTATCAACTACCATTTATTATCCCTATCTACCTCTTATTTCTAAAGAAGTCTTGCATCAATCGCGCGCAATCTTCTTGCAAAACACCTCCCTGAATCTCGGTCTTAGGATGCAAAGCCTTCGGGGCAAATTTTTGAAATCCGCGCTTATCATCGGCTGCTCCGTAAACAATCCGAGAAATTTGCGACCAGCCCAATGCTCCGGCACACATGATACAAGGTTCTAAAGTCACATATACAGTACACCCTATCAAATATTTACCACCCAATACACCTGCCGCCGAAGTAATCGCCTGCATCTCGGCATGAGCCGTAACATCGTTCAGAGTTTCTGTCAGATTATGACCTCTGGCTATTATACGATCTTTATAAACAATCACCACACCGACAGGAATTTCATTTCTGTCATAAGCCTCTTTCGCCTCAAGCAGAGCCTGACGCATAAAATATTCATCCCGGTTTTCTTCCATTGAGTTTTCAATCTTCAAGATAATAATCGACAGTCGTCACAACACGTACGCTTTTTATATACGGAGTATTTACATCCCTGTCCTCGATAATGAATTGTCCTTGATTGGCACGTTTTATTTTACCTAATTCACTATCAGAATCCTTTGCAAATTTTTCGGCCGAAGAACGGGCATTTTTAGTCGCCTCTTCTATCATTCCAGGTTTTATTTCATTCAATTTTGTAAAGAAAAATTGCGGGCTATATTGATATTCTCCGCCTGTAATAGCAACTCCCAATTTCAATAAATCGGCCTGTTTATCCATTAATTTACGCACCCGATCAATCTGTCCCGAAGTAACGGTTATCACCGATGTAATGTTATAACGGTAAGGTGACTGAGTATTCGAATATCTTTCAGCTTTCATATCGATAATCTGAGGTGCAGACAATGATATTTCGTTATCGGTTATTCCGTTATTTTTCAGAAAAGTTACAATAATCTGATTTTTACGGTTCAATTCATCATACATCGAAATCATATCATTACCGATTTCTTTAAATGCCAAAGGCCAGATCACCTTATCGGCAGGAACTTCCTTTTCCGCCAATCCTTTAACCGTAACAACTCTGTCCCTATCCTTAATTTCCGTCAAAGCATGACTTAATGTCCACCCTAACAAATAAAGCCCAATAGCAATCAATAATCCAGCTATCGGCAATTGAAATCGTTTTGAATCCATTATCGTCAGTTTTTAATTAATAAATCCTTCTATTCACAAATATAGCATTTAAAAGAGAATAAGAGTTATCTTCCTCTGTTTTTTTAAACAAAAAATAAAAAGCGTTGAGATGCATTTTGCGTAATTCACCGGAAAGGCGTATTTTCGTAAACAGATTCATTTTCAATATTTCCGATTATGGCAAAACATAACCAAACAGGAAAGACAGGAGAAGAACTAGCCGCAGAATATCTCATTGCCAGAGGTTATATAATCCGGGATATTAATTGGAAAAACGGAAAACTCGAACTGGATATTGTCGCATATAAGGATCGGACACTGATCGTTGTTGAAGTAAAAACTCGAAGTTCCGATTTATTCGGGCATCCGGAAGATGCGGTAAACACCCGAAAGATACGACATATCATAGACGCGACGGACGCATATATACAAAAATACGATCTCCCGTTCGAAGTCCGGTTCGATATTATTTCTATCGTTAAAAAAGAAAACGAATATGAAATCGAACATATTCCGGATGCTTTTTATCCTCCGTTACTATAAAACTTAAAACAATATGGATATAGAACAAATACGGGAATTTTGCTTAAGTCTTCCCGAAACGACAGAGTGTTTTCCGTTTGACGAAACTACTTTGGTCTTTAAAGTCGCAGGAAAAATGTTTCTTTATACGAGTCTCGAAGCCGAACAACATTGGGCAAATATAAAATGTGATCCTGATCTGGCAATCGAACTACGGGAACAATATAGCTATGTAATGCCCGGATATCACGCTAATAAAAAATACTGGAATACGATCGTCTATGATAAAGCGAAAGAGGAACAAATGAAAGAATGGATGCTTCACTCATATACCGAAGTCGTAAAAAAACTGCCTAAGATCAAACGGGAAGAATTATTCGAACAACTCAAAAAAACGGGAAATTTAGACGACAGGCTCTAAAATAGCAGAAAGACAAAATATAAAAAAATGAGCGAAACTTTTATACACCTAAACGAAACTCATTCGACCAATTCTTACTTAAGAGAATTGATTATGAGAGAAAAAGAGCAACCCGAAGGTACAGTCGTAATCACCGATTACCAAACTGCCGGACGTGGACAAAAGGGCAATAGTTGGGAGTCTGAACGGGGTAAAAATTTAACATTCAGCATTCTACTTCATCCAAACCATATTCCACCGGGAAAACAGTTTATTCTGTCCCAACTCATTTCCATAGCAATCGTCAAAGTTCTAAAAGAATATGATCGGTATTTCTCCATAAAATGGCCGAATGATATTTACTGGAAAGAAAAAAAAATAGCCGGAATGCTGATCGAGGTCGATCTTACCGGTTCATCCCTCAGTAATGCCATAATAGGAATCGGCATCAACATAAACCAGAGACATTTCAAATCAGATGCCCCGAATCCGGTATCGCTTACCCAAATCACAGGTAAAGAACATAACCTCTCTGAACTTCTTGAGAAAATTCTCGACAGCATTGTCGATGCATACAACAAATACTCTCCCGATAACGAAGAAGAAATAAGACAAAAATATATGGCGTTACTTTTTCGCAACAAAGGAGTATATCCCTATTTATATGGGGAAGAAATATTCAACGCTTCGATCGAAGGAATAGAACCTAACGGACAGTTGATACTGAAAAAAGAGAACGGCTCTATCCATACTTTTGCATTTAAGGAGATTTCTTTCGTGATTTAGACTCGTTCAAAATCATCTCTGCTTTTCCTATTTCTGCCAAACGTGTATAAATAGAATACAGAGTCTTACGCAGATAAGGGGTAGTATATTGTTTATCGGCTTTCTCAAGATAAGATGCGGCTTCTCGAAAATCGGTATCCAGAATTCTGTTTTTCTCCCATTCATAAGAAGCATATTGCATTCGTGTAGGAGACATCAGACTGTCATAGTGCATTTCCAACTCCTTTAATTGTTCTATTCCCCGATTATACATAAAATTGCCCAGAAAGATCAGAGCATCCCGATTAGTCGAATCTTTTTGATATATCCGTTTATAACAGTCAAAAGATTGTAGCTCTTCTCCCTGTTCAAGTAAAGCATCCCCTTTGAGTTTAAGAAGTCTTTCATCATCCGGAAACATCTCTAAAAGTTCGTCCGAAATCTCTACTATACGAGGCGCATCATTTCTAAAACGATAAAAACGTAATAGATAAGTATTGATCAATTTTTTCAGCCAAGGTTGTTCTTTCTTAATCAACAATAGCATATTCTCATATATCTTAGATTTTCGGTGAGCCATAGTCAAAGCATTCACCCCGATGAACAAAGAATCTAAAGACACACCGTTACGCTCCGATAATTCGACATAATGCATTACCGATTGGGGAGCTTCCTTGTAAGATGCCGCCACTACAGAAGATACATATAATTTTACCTCTTTCGGATTCTCGATCAACAAAATATTATACATAGAAAGCGCCTCGCTCCATTCCCGATTCTCAAAATGAGTCTCTGCTTTACGATACAATTTCTCATTAATAATCGCCCCCTGAAGCGAATACACCACACTCAAAAATAATATGATAATAATCTTCCTCATCTATAATTTTCGAAACAAAGTAACAGGCTCTTATGTTGCAAATTTAATAAAAAAGGAAGTATATATTTCTCTTTTTTGAACAGGAGTTTATCCCCGTTCATTTAAAATGTTTAAATTTGGCAAGGAAACAACAAAACAGGGAATAAGAATTTCCTCAATCATAAAATCAAAAATATGGATATCAAGTACAAACGTATATTACTAAAATTGAGCGGTGAGTCGCTTATGGGAGAAAAACAGTACGGTATAGACGAAAAACGGCTGAACGAATATGCCGAACAAATTAAAGAAATCGCCGGGCTGGGTATCGAAATCGGCATCGTAATCGGAGGTGGAAATATTTTCAGGGGATTGAGCGGTGCAGCCAAAGGATTCGATCGTGTTAAAGGCGACCAAATGGGTATGCTCGCTACCGTAATCAACAGTCTCGCCCTCAGTTCGGCATTAGATTCTCTGGGACAAAAAGCTCACGTATTCACCGCAACTAATATGTTCCCCATAGGTGAACATTATAGCAAATGGAAAGCGATAGATGCCATGAAACGAGGTGAAATCGCTATTATCTCGGGCGGTACGGGCAACCCGTATTTCACTACCGATACGGGGTCGGCTTTGAGAGGCATAGAGATAGAGGCCGACGTAATGCTAAAAGGTACTCGTGTCGATGGTATTTATACTGCCGACCCCGAAAAAGATAAAACAGCCGTAAAATTCGATAAAATCAGTTATGATGAAATCTATACACGAGGACTTAAAGTAATGGACCTGACGGCAACAACGCTTTGCAAAGAAAACCGACTTCCGATCATCGTATTCGATATGGACACCAACGGTAACTTGAAAAAAGTCCTCACCGGCGAGAATATAGGCACGTTAGTCTATTAATCCGAGAAACGTTTTGAGATTTGCCGAAACTATTTTATATTTGTTCCATAAAGAAATAAATTATCGTTTCGATAATACATTAACATATCGGTTAAATAAGATCGAAACCGTTTATTCCTACTGAAAACCGAATTTTATAAACCATCGTATATAAAACCACTATGACAGACGTAAAAACATATCTGGATGCCGCTGAAGAAAAAATGGCGATGAGTGTTGAGTTTTTAGATGAAGCTCTGGCTACAATCCGTGCAGGAAAAGCCAGTGCCCGCATTCTTGACCCGGTACGGGTAGAATACTACGGCAGTATGGTACCTATCAGTAATGTAGCCACTATTACCACTCCCGATGCTAAAACCATCGCCATACAACCGTGGGAAAAATCGATGTTCAAAGAAATCGAAAAAGCTATTCAAAATTCCGAAGTGGGCATTACTCCCGAGAACAACGGTGAAATTATCCGTTTAGGATTACCCCCATTGACAGAAGAGAGACGTAAAGCTTTAGTCAAACAAGCAAAGCAAGAAGCTGAAAACGCAAAAGTAAGTGTACGAAATGCACGCCGAGATGCTATCGATGGGTTGAAAAAAGCTATTAAAGCCGGAATGCCCGAAGATGTTGAAAAAGACGGAGAAGCCAGTGTTCAGAAAATTCACGATAAATACATTAAAAAGATAGACGATATTTTCAATGCAAAAGAAAAAGAGATTTTAACCGTATAACTTGAATCTCACATTTATTTTCATTGTAAAAAGAATTTTTTGAACAGCATAAAACATATTGGAAGAACTAAAAGTCAGAACGGTTTGTTTTGCTTTTAGTTTTTCTTTTTTAAAATTACCCGGACAAGGATATAGTTTTATCAAATTAATATGGAACACGGACTCGTAATAAAAAACACCGGTAGTTGGTATATCGTAAAAACGGATGATGGGAAAGAAATCAAATGTAAAATAAAAGGTAATTTCCGTTTAAAAGGAATCCGCAGTACCAATCCCATTGCGGTTGGAGACCGGGTAGAAATAGAAAATAATAAAGAGGGGACGGCCTTTATCTCGAAAATAGAACCGCGAGAAAATTATATTATACGAAAATCGTCAAACCTTTCCAAAGAGTCTCACATTCTGGCGGCCAATATCGATCAAGCCTTGTTAATTATCACAGTCAGCAATCCTACTACCCATACGATTTTTATAGATCGTTTTCTCGCTACTGCCGAAGCATATCGAATCCCGGTAAAAATTGTCATCAATAAAACAGACAGTTACAACGAGGACGATACAGAATACATGAATGCTTTGATCCATCTTTATGACACTATCGGATATGATTGTTTTAAGGTATCGGCATTGACGGGAAAAGGCATCGAGGAGATCAAATCTCTTCTAAAAGGAAAAATCACTTTACTGTCCGGTAACTCAGGTGTTGGAAAATCCACTCTGATCAATACTATCCTTCCGGGATTAAACCTGAAGACGGGAAATGTATCGACATCACACCATAAAGGGATGCACACTACAACATTTTCTGAAATGTTCCCATTGCCCGAAGGAGGATATATTATCGATACTCCGGGAGTAAAAGGTTTCGGTACTATCGATTTCGAACCGGAAGAGGTCGCTCATTTTTTCCCCGAAATATTTAAAATTTCCCATGATTGCCGTTTTAACAACTGCACACATCGCCATGAACCGGGTTGCGCCGTACTTGCGGCAGTAGAACAACATAGGATCAGCGAATCCCGATATGCAAGCTATCTGAGTATCATAGACGACAGCACCGAAGGAAAATACAGAGAAGGTTACTGATTTTCGCCATCATCCTTCATTAACATATACCGTCAAGTCGCCATTGTCTCCGAATGCGCTTGCATACGACATCCGGAAGACAAACAACCGTTAATTAAAAAGCTAAAGGCTTCCCATTATAGAAATCTAAAACTTTTGAACGGAATAAAAAATCATAACGCGCTTGAACTTGTTCGGACAGACTTTTTTCATATTTATTTTTTGCATCGCTATATTCAAAAACCGTTGATTTTCCGGCATCATACTTTTTCTGCTCATACTCGAATGAGATACGGGCCGCATCCACCGACTTTTGAGAAGAAATATACTTTTTATGCGCGGCGACCGCGGCATAATACGCCTGTTCTATTTCTTTATAAAGTTGCTGACGGGCATTATCCAATGCCAATTCTTGCAATCGTATTTGCAATCGGGCTTGCTTTACTTGATTGCGGGTTACCAAACGATTAAAAAGCGGGACAGATAATGTAAAACCGAGCGTTTCACTCCCATTATTACGCATCTGTTCGGCAAAAGTCCAGTTATTTTCATCTCCCCCCTTATAAGCATGATAATAGCTCGTCCCGTAAGACGCTCCGAAAGAAAGTGTAGGATAATATCCCGAACGTGCTTGTTTCAACCCAAAACGACTGCTCTCTAAAGCATACAAAGCAGACTTTATACCGGGACGATTTTCTACAGAAAACTTAAATGCATCCTTCGGGGAAACCAAAGATGCTGTTTGTTGTAAAGTGACCGAGTTCATATCGGGTTCTTCAATATCAAAACCCTCTGCCTTTTCTAAATTCAGTAATTGGGAAAGATCGACTAAAGATAAAAGCAGATTATTTTCCGATTGGGTCACATTCATTTCATCTTCTGCAACTAAAGCCCGGCTTTCATACAAAGATGCCTCGGAACTCCGTCCTTGCTCCACCATTTTTTCGATTTTTTTCAATTGCAAACGACTAATTTCCAGTTGTTTTTGCGCAATACATAATATCTCTTTATTAAAAAGGGCCTGTAAATAATAAGATGTTACATTCAAGGCAACATCTTCTTTCGCCTTATTCAACTCTTCTACGGCAGCTTTCAAGTCGAACCGGGCCGAACCGATCTCACTCTGTATCTTAAATCCTGTAAATACAGGGAGTGACGATGATATGCGAAATGATGTTGAAGATTGAGATTGGTCTTCATAAACTCCTGTACGTGAAGGACTCCGTCCGAAGTAAAAATCTTGTCCGGCACTTCCGGTCAAATCAGGTAAACGACTCATTCGAGTTGTATTCAACCGTATTTCACTATTTTCTTTTTCCAGTTGTTTTTGCTTTACCTGAATATTATTTTGTACGGCATAATCGATACATTGCGACAGCGACCATTTTTCTTGTGCTACAAGCGAAAAACAGCATGATGTTATGCCCAAACTTATTACGGCTATTTTACGAATATCCATCATTTCATTTCTTTATAATTCTATTTCCCCGAATAAAATCTCCCGCTTTCACTCCCGAAATTACCTCTATCGATATTCCATCCGACAATCCGGTTTTTATCGGTTTTTGCACAAATACCTGAGGACGGCTTATACTATCCTGCACCAGTTGCACAAAAGTAGAATCCCCATGAAACTCCACCGTACTTTCCGGTATCGTGAGCACGTTTTCTCTCCTATCCAGAATAATTTCAGCATTCGCACTATATCCGGCACGAACAAATACGGTATCAGGAATCGAAGCCGCTGCTTTAATTTCGAACAAGACTGTCCCGTTCTCCTCTGTGCTTTTCGGTGATATGTACTCCAGAACCGCATCAAAACAAGCATCTCTGAGTGCACCGACAGTAAGCTTGATCGGCATGCCCTCATGAAGTTGACCGACTTCTGTTTCGTCTATTTTACCTTTGAAAATCATATCATTCATATTTGCAATAGAAGCTATCGTAGTACCGTCATTAAAATTGTTTGATTGTATCACAGAGTTACCTACTTTTACCGGAACATCGAGAATCATCCCATCGATAGTGGAACGAATCTGAGTATTGCTATACTGTGCCGAACGCCTGGAAATTCCATCTCTTACAATTTCCAGATTATCCTGAGCATTCTGTAATTCTTCTTTCGCCCGGTTATTTTCCAACTGGCTTTTTTCAAACTCCTCTTTTGAGATCACACCGGAACGAAATAAATTTTGAGCCCGGTCGAAGTCCCGTTGAGTCTGACCGAAATTGATCTGAGCGACATTAACCCGAGACTCTGCAGCATTCAATGTTCCCATTTCCGGAATCACCTTCACCAAAGCAATTACATCACCGGCTTTCACCATCTGACCAGCTTCTTTATAAACCGCAGACACAATACCCGAAATCTGAGGCTTAATCAAGACTTCATCACGTGGCTCTACTTTTCCGGTAGCTATTGTTTTTTTCTCTATCGTCCTTTTCTGAGGAGCAACTACTTCATATACAGTTATCTCAGGACGGGACTTTTTCCATAAAAATACAAACGTTCCCACAAGCATTACTGCAAATACCAACAGTAAAAAAAACCTTACATATCTTTTCATAATCTATATTATTATTTTTCTTATTTATTCTTCCCGTATCGCATCTATTGCTTTTATCTGTAAAGCTCTCCATGCAGGCAGGCATCCCGCCAACAAACCGGTAACGATCAAGACTATCGATGCCGAAACCGCTGTTGCAAAAGAAATTTGAGGTGGAGCAAAAAATATCTGTTCTCCGGATTGCAACATGTTTTGCATAAATATATCCACCACATATAGAAGAGCTACCCCCATAAACAAACCGAAAAAACCGGCCAGCAATGTCAAGATGAGACTTTCGGACATAATTTGCATCAATATAAAACGAGGACAAGCTCCCAATGCCCGACGGATACCGATCTCTTTAGTCCGTTCCCGTACGGTCACCAACATAATATTACTCACACCTACCGCCCCAGCCAACAATGTCCCTATTCCTACAATCCAAATCAGAATATTTATCCCACCGAATAAAGAGTAAAACATTTTAAATTCTTTCTCAACATTTATACTGCCGACGGCTTGCAAATCGTCAGGAGAGATTTGATTATGCTTCTTAACGACATTTTTCATTTCCTCCTCCAAAGCAGAAACCGAAAACTTTTCATTTACAGACAATGCTACACAGTCTATCTTGTCCCCTCTATTATAACCCTGCTGCATAGTACTAAACGGTAAAATAATAGATGCTTCGGAACGGCCTCCGATCTGTATTTTCGTTACCGGAATATTCACACCTACTACCCGATAAGCCACTCCATTTATCTGTAACAACTTTCCTAACGGATTCTCTCCCGGCATAAACATCTCTTGATACACCTGTTCCCCTATTACGCAGACTTTTCGCCTCTCCCTAATATCCACTTCATTTATATAGCGCCCATAAAGCATACGTTGGGGTTCTATAAAAAGGTAATCAGGAGAAAGCCCTTTTACCATATAAGCCCCATATTTATTATTTCGCAACGTATTTTTCTCATTCCACTCAAACATAATAGCAGATATTCGCTCTATTTCGGGAAAACGCTCCCTCAGTACTTCCACATCCGACGTATGTATAGACCAATTACGCCCTTTTGCAAAACCGGCATAAGCTTTAGAGGTCCTCTCAGAGAAGAAATAACAAGAATTTTTCGGAAAATCTTTCACCCCGGAAATTATCCCTTCTTCAAGCCCGTTTCCCGATCCTGACATGAGAACTAACATAAATATCCCCCAAAACACCCCAAATGCAGTCAAAAGACTACGGATTTTATTCCGCGTGATCGTAAGCCATATTTCCTGCCATCTATCTTTATCAAACATAACTTCAAAACTTAATCATTCACTCCGCAATGCTTCTATCGGTTTTACCCGTACGGCTTTCCGAGCCGGAAAATATCCGGCAAGAACTCCGGACACAACAAGAACCAACGTAGCAGAAACAGCTATCGAAAGATCTACCGTAGGGTTCTGAAATATCATATCCTTATTCATTCCTCCTCCAACCAACAAAGCATTCACACCTTCCGTCAAACCGATTCCTGCAATCATTCCCAAATAGCCGAAAAAAAGTGTTACAAACACCGATTCAATCACGACCAGTCTCAAAATCGAAGCTGGAGTAGCACCTAATGCTTTTCGGATTCCTAGTTCCCGAGTCCGCTCTTTTACCGAGATCAACATAATATTACTAACCCCTACAATCCCGGCGATAAGAGTTCCGATGCCGATAATCCAAATAAAAATCTGGATTCCGTTAAATATTCCCTGTGTCTGCAAATAATTCGATATCGTATTACTGACATACAACGCACTCCTATCATCCGGAGAAAAATCTCCGAGCTGGCCCAACGTTTCCCGCATCCCTCGTTCAAAAGCAGCATTTTCCTCTAACGAGTTTACACCTTCGACCAAAATCTCCAAGCTCTTATATTTTTCGTCAGGAAAATAAATTTTCCCGGCAGTCGATAACGGAATAAATACATCTGGCGAACTCTGCATAAGTTCTTCCGTATAAATGCCGACAACTTTATAGACGATATTTCCGGCTTTGATCTGCTGTCCTATAGCTGGTTTGGATTTAAATAACGTCTCGGCCGTACGCTCGTGAATTACAGCTACTTTACGAGCCATTTTCATATCAGCTTCATTAATAAAACGCCCTCCTCCCGCTACAATCTCTACATTACGAATAGATGGATATTCGGGAGAAACAGCCTTTATCAAATTAAACATAGATTCTTTTCCTACCGACAAAGTATCTCCCCAACGATCAAGAACGGCTGTAAAACGGGTAACCTCCGGGTGAAGTTTACGAAACTCGGAAACATCTTCAGGACGGAAACTTACTTGTCTGTTTTTAGGCATACCTTTATACGGAAGATAAGTCTTTCCCGTCCATAATGCTACGGCATTCTTTGCACGCCATGAAAATTTACTCTGCACCCCGTTCTTCAGCCCGTTACCTGCCCCCAATAACAGAATAAGCATAAAAATGCCCCAAGCAACAGAAAATCCGGTCAAGAATGTTCGTAATTTATTATTACGTAAAGCTCCCCATATTTCTTGAACAATGTTCCACATACTCGTTTTATCTTAAAATTTCGACCGAACCGATAATCCCATCTTTGATATGAACGATCTTATTCGTCTGAGTGGCAATATCTCTCTCATGAGTTACGACAACCAAAGTCATTCCTTCTCTATTCACTTCTTTCAACAGATCCATAACCTCCTGGCTCGTCTTACTGTCCAACGCTCCGGTCGGCTCATCAGCCAATATAATCTGCGGACGGGCAATCAGTGCCCTTGCTATGGCAATCCGCTGTTTCTGACCTCCGGATAATTCTGAAGGTAGATGCAAAGCATGTTCTTTAAGTCCCATTTTTTCGAGATATTCCATTGCCTGCATATTTCTTTTTTTACGTGATACATTTTGATAATATAGAGGAAGAGCAACATTCTCCATTGCATTTTTAAAAGATATCAAATTGAATGATTGAAAAACAAATCCGATCATTCGATTACGATATTCAGCAGCTTTAGTCTCCGATAAATTCTTAATAAGCACATCATTCAAATAATAATTACCCGAGTCATAATCATCCAAGATACCCAATATATTCAACAGAGTGGACTTTCCAGATCCGGATGCCCCCATTATCGAAACCAACTCCCCCTTGCCGATCTCCAAATCGACACCTTTCAGTACATGTAATGGAGAACCATTATGGTAAGTTTTGTGAATTTGCTCAAGGCGTATCATAGTCAAATATTCTATATAATTTTAATTTTAGACGTATTTTACAGATCTAAAGGTTGCAAATAATAATTTTTAGTCAAAAAAAATATCTGTACAAAATTTTAACAGACTCAAATCTACCTCTTATTCTACTCCACAAATATATAAAATATAAAGTACCATGTAATACATAGTACCATTAAACACAAATAAAACAGCATAATTTAACATTTATGATTAAAAACTATAAAAAAGCCTATAGAAATCGGATCGATGAAAATTCGATAACACCCCAACAAGAAGATAGTCATGTCGATAAAAGCCATATAAACCGGCCCATAAAAACAAACCGATACTACAAATTAAATGTTAACCCGCCCAAATATATTTCTTTTCTATATAATAATTGACATAGAATTACTATTTTTGTATTCCTATTAACTACCGAACATGAAGCAATATTTAGATCTTTTACAACGTGTATTGCAGGAAGGGACTCATAAGGAAGACCGTACCGGGACAGGTACGATCAGTGTATTCGGACACCAAATGCGATTCAATATGGAAGATGGTTTTCCGCTATTGACAACAAAAAAACTGCATTTGAAATCGATTATATACGAACTTCTATGGTTTCTTAAAGGTGATACAAATGTCAAATATCTTCAAGATAATGGAGTAAGGATATGGAATGAATGGGCCGATGAAAACGGTGATTTGGGACATATATACGGTTATCAATGGCGATCATGGCCTGATTATAACGGTGGCCATATAGATCAGATAACCGAAGCTGTGGAAACAATCAAACACAATCCCGATTCTCGCAGGATAATCGTAAGTGCATGGAATGTCGCAGATCTTCCTCAGATGAATTTACCTCCATGCCATGCGTTTTTCCAATTTTATGTAGCAAACGGACGCTTAAGTCTGCAACTCTACCAACGTAGTGCCGACATCTTTTTAGGTGTTCCGTTCAACATTGCATCATACGCTTTGTTATTAAAAATGATGGCACAAGTTACCGGATTAAAAGCCGGAGATTTTGTTCATACATTGGGAGATGCCCATATCTATAGTAATCATATCGAACAGGTAAAATTACAATTGACCCGGGCGCCTCGTCCATTACCTCAAATAGAAATAAATTCGAATGTAAAGGATATATTCGGATTCAAATATGAAGATTTTACACTTACCGGATACGATCCGCATCCTCATATAAAAGGAGAGGTTGCGGTATAAGTTTCGGCAAAACTATTTAATAATAACCTAATACAGATAATATTATGCCAACAATTTCTTTAATCGCCGCAGTAGCTGAAGACATGGCTATCGGCAAAAATAAAGAGCTTTTGTGTCATATGCCCAACGATCTGAAACGGTTTAAGGACTTGACCGTAAATCATGCCGTTATCATGGGACGCCGTACATTCGAATCCCTTCCCGACGGGGCATTACCTAATCGTAAAAATTTGGTTCTTACTTCTATTCCCGAATCATTTTATGACAACGCCTTTGCTTGTTCTTCTATAGAAGATGCACTGAATCTATGCGAATCGCAAGATGAAGTTTTTATCATCGGAGGAGCCATGATATACAAACAAACTATCGAAATGGCTGACAAATTGTATATTACGGAAATTCATCATAAGTTTGAAAATGCCGATACATTTTTCCCGGTCATAGATCCTAATAAATGGAAAGAGGTCTTTCGGGAAGATCATCCGGCAGACAAAAAACATTCTTATCCTTACTCCTTTGTTATTTACGAAAAGAAATAATACAAAAACAACCCGGAAACATCTCTCTATATTTTAAGTGATGTTTCCGGGTTTAATCATCTATTTATCAATCAGTCCACAATTTCAGTGATAATTCCTCCATCACGATTAAATTTCAATTTCACCTCCGGTTGGGTTTCAAGATTTACCTCATAACCATAACTATGCTGGCTGATCTCAACAATAGAAGCATCCGGATATTCTTGGGCGACATACGTCAAAATAGCTCCCGGTAACAGATCATACAAGACAGGCCCTGGAATTTCAACGCCATTTCCATCTACTTCTTGCCATCCGCCATTCCTGTAAAATCGCAATACAAAACCGTTTGCAAGCTCCACTTTATAATGAGGCTCTCCGTCCTCTTTCTCAACTGAAGTCACATCTACCCCGGAGAAATAATTCTCTATAAAATGTCGACTCTCGACCGGCAAATTATTATAAACGATTTTTTTATCGTCATCATCACACGAGAAAAATATTCCCATGACCGAAAATAATAATATTGTAACTATCCCAATAGATTTCAATTTCATCGTCTTTTCGATTTAGCATTTGTAATACATTGGGATAACAAGGCAGCATGCAAAAGTTTCACGGGATTAAGATTATTTGACTACATTTAAGAGGTTGTCCGAATTTTCCGATAAATAAATATTTACAGGCTTTTTTTGCGTTCTCTCTCATAAAGACAGAAAAAAAACATTTTCTCAAAAACTATCAGATCTGGCCCGAATAAAATTTAGACGACAGGTTCTAATTCATAATGAAAAATCCGCATCTTACAAAAAATGCGGATTTCAGACCGATAAAGATCAAGTATCATTACTTGATTCTATTCTCGAAAGTTTCGATTCCTCCTTTTAAGAAATTCAAATAAGCGGAAATATCCTCATTATAAGAATACGAAGGAGCTATAGGATAACCATCGGTATCCAATAAAACATAAAACGGTTGTGCATTAGCACCGAATTTCGACCGTTGCAAATAACTCCAACGATCCCCTACCGTACGAAGCGTACGCATCTTTCCATACTCTTCTATTTTTACCGGTTCAGACAAGGGAGTCTTGTCATCTACCATTAAAGTAATCAACACATAATCATTATCGATCACTGCTTTTACGGCCGGATCAGTCCATACAGCAGCCTCCATTTTCCGGCAATTCACACAACCGAATCCTGAAAAATCGATCATAACCGGTTTATTAACTTTCTTGGCATACGCCATACCCTCATCATAATCCGTAAATTTGGCATGTACTTCTTCCTTATAAAGATTAAAGTCTTGTGTATTCAACGGAGGAGTAAATGCGCTGATCGCTTTCAAAGGTGCTCCCCATAAGCCGGGAATCATATAAATAGCAAATGCGAAAGAAATAATTGCCATAAAAAGGCGTGGTACAGAGACATATTTTATATCACTGTCATGAGAAAATTTAATTTTACCGAGTAAATAAAATCCCAATAAAGTAAAAATAATAATCCATAAAGTCACGAATACCTCTCTGTCAAGGATATGCCAGCCATAAGCCAAATCGGCAACAGACAAGAATTTTAAAGCCAAAGCCAGTTCTAAGAAGCCTAATACCACTTTTACAGAATTCAACCAACCTCCCGATTTAGGCATCGACTTGAGCATAGAAGGGAATATGGCAAACAAAGAGAAGGGAATAGATAATGCTACTGCAAATCCCAACATTCCGATCGCAGGTCCGGCAATTTCACCCATCGATGCCGCCTGAACCAAAAGCGTACCGATAATAGGACCGGTACAAGAGAAAGATACCAGAACCAAAGTAAATGCCATAAAAGAGATACTCAAAATACCGGTAGTTGCATCGGCTTTACTATCCAGTTTTGTAGTCCATGAAGCCGGCAACGTTAATTCGAACGCTCCGAAAAATGATATGGCAAACAGTACCAACAATGCAAAGAATATAATATTGAATATTGCATTCGTCGCTAAATTATTCAAAGCACTCGCCCCGAAAATAGCCGTAATAATCAAACCTAACACTACATAAATAACGATAATGGCAATACCGTACATAACAGCATCCCTTATCGATTTTTTACGATCTTTCGTACGTTTCAAGAAAAAACTTACAGTCATCGGGATCATAGGCCACACGCAGGGAGTAAGCAAGGCAAGCAAGCCTCCACCGAATCCCAAAAAGAAAATAATCAGAAGCGATCTTTCGGCAGTTCCGCCATTCTCGCCAAAAGCATTGAGCTCATCTATTACCGGAGTCCACAAATCGTTTTCCGAATTCTTTGTGTGAACAGTAGCAGAATCGACAGCAACAACCCGGGCAGCCATAAGTGTATCGGCTTTCAAAATTCTGCTCTTTTGTTCCGGTTCAAATGTTGATTTTATATTTTCTTTTTGTAAAGACTCCGGCTTCGTTGTTTCTGCAGGAGTACCTTTTCCCGTAAAAGTAAACTCCTCAGTCGTCGGAGGAAGACAACTCTGGTCATTACAAGCCATTGCCCTCACATTACCCGTTATAGAAAATGTCGGTGCCGTCAATTTTATTTTCTGAATAAATACGGCCTGCTTTTCATACCAACTGAGTTCCATTTCGAACTGTTTATCATATTTTTTTATCAGACGAGACGACGAGGTTACCCCGCCATCCAAGACCGCACCGTGTATCTCATCAAATGAAAACGTTGTTGCCGCAGGTCCTCCATCCGGAATATTCATTCCGTAAAGATGCCATCCGTCATCCATATTGGCAGTAAATACAAGCTCTTTTTCAGAATCGGAAATATCTTTTACAGAAAAACGCCAATGTACCGCGTCGATAATTTGAGCATAGCTGATAACACTCACACACAAAAGCAACAACAGTGAAAATAATTTCTTCATTATCATTTAGTTTTTTAACTTCTCATACTACCGGAATCTTCTGATCCATAGAAAACAACTCTATATAATTAACAGAAAAGCCGAAAAAAAGATTGTTTCAAAACATCTGTAAAACCTATTTTGAAACAATCCAGTCCTACTTTCTACAAAGTTATTCAATGACTACGGTATTTGATATAATTTCACCTGCTTTATTAACAGTTTTTACAAAATAAATCCGATAACGAGATTTGAAATTCTCTCTTTCAAAATTCCTTTCATCTATACTACCAATGTACCATAAATATAGAACTTTAGAGATATTCCTATATCTATTAAACTCCCGACAAATAAATCCCGTTTAAATTTTCCGATAAAGTAATTTAATCAGATCCTAAAAAACGCTCACATGAATCAAATTTGTTTTGTACATTTGTTTTATCAAGATCATAATCGATATATGAAACTAATTCATACGGCAGATTGGCATATAGGACAATCATTTTACGGATATAACCGAGACAACGAACATCAAATGTTTTTTGAATGGTTGTGTGCTGTAATAAAAAGAGAAAAAGCCGATGCCCTGCTCATTGCCGGAGATGTTTTCGATTCTCCTAATCCTCCGGCCTCGGCACAACGTTTATTTTACCATTTTCTGAGAAAGGCCACTGAAGAAAATCCACAACTGCAAATCATAATTATATCGGGAAACCACGACTCGGCTGCCCGCTTGGAAGCTCCCATGCCTTTGTTGGAATCGATGAACATCACGATCAAAGGTGTTATAAAAAGAAATGAAGACGGAATCGACTACTCAGATTTGTTAGTTCCCATTTATGATAAAGAGGGAAATATCCTCATTTGGTGTATGGCTGTCCCCTACATAAGACAAGGAGATTATCCTCCTTCAGACAGTTACGCAGAAGGTGTAAAAAATCTGTATAACGCCATATATAACGAGGCTTTGAAGCATGCAGAGCTCGACCAAATGATTATCGCTATGGGACATCTGCAAGCCACAGGATCTGAGATTTCAGAAGACGACCAGAGCGAACGTACCGTAATCGGCGGTTTGGAGTGCATTTCTCCCGAAGCCTTTGCTCCCGGCATTTCTTACACGGCTCTCGGCCATTTGCACAAAGGGCAGCGTGTCTCGAAACGAGAAAATGTCCGTTATGCCGGAAGTCCTTTGCCGATGTCTTTCGCTGAAAAAAATTATAAGCACGGTATCGAAGTCATCGAATTAGAGAAAAACAAAATTATAAATATACACCGAGAAATCTTCGATGCACCGATTCCTCTGCAATCGATACCCGAAACAGCCGAACCGATAGATAAAGTTTTACAGGCAATAGATCACATAGACCCGTCTTCAAAAAATTATATAGAGGTGCTTGTATCGGTCGATGGTCCAGAACCGTCTCTTAATTATAAAATAGAACAAGCACTGGAGAATAAGCAAGTACGTCTTACTCGTATTTTGCGAAAATCGACAATCATTTCCGGATCAGGCGAGCAACGGATAATAAATTATGACGAGTTTAAGAAGATCAGTCCTATAGAGATGGCAAAGGAGGCTTTTTTGAAGAAATACGGATCAGAAATGCCCACAGATATAGAAAGCTTGTTAAAAGAAGCAATCGAACAAACGGAGATTTGAGAACATGAAAATATTAGCCATACGAGGAAAAAACCTCGCCTCGTTAGCCGGGGAATTTACAATAGATTTTACAACCGAACCATTATCTTCTGCCGGAATATTCGCAATTACCGGAGCTACAGGCTCTGGCAAATCGACTTTACTCGATGCATTATGTCTGGCTCTATTCGATAAAACTCCCCGCACCGAAGGCAGTTCGGACAGTATATCGGTTTCTGATACCGAAGGACAAAGTATCGGACAAAAAGATCCTCGTAGTATTTTGCGCAGAGGTACGACACATGGATATGCAGAGGTAGATTTCAAGGCATTAAACGGTCTCTGTTACCGTAGTTCTTGGTCGGTGGCACGCGCCAGAGATAAAATAACCGGGAAATTAAAAAATGCCGAAATACGGGTATTCAGACTCGATAATCAAGAAGAAATACAAGGTACAAAAACCGAGATTCTGTCTCGTATTCAAGAACTGCTCGGCATGAATTTCGAACAATTTACTCGATCGGTACTATTAGCTCAAAATGATTTTTCTACCTTTTTAAAAGCTAAACAAAACGAAAAAGCGGAATTGCTGGAAAAACTTACCGGAACTGATATCTATTCCCGTATATCGAAAACAATATACATGCGTGCAAAAGATGCTGAAGAACAATGGCAATTTATGCATAACCGCATTAAAGACATCGAACTGCTGCCGGAAGAAACCGTAAAACAATATTTAACAGAGCAAAACTCGATCATCGAATCTCTTTCTCTTTTGCAAAAACAGCAAAAAAGTATCGAAGAGAAATTGAATTGGATTAAAAACCGAGAAACACTTTTCCTTGAAAAGGAAAAAGCACAAAACGATCTGACAAAAATACGACAAGAACTTCTTGAAGCTCAGCCCCGCTTCAACTATCTGCAACGTATCGACTGCATACAACCGATAAAAGAATACTATCTGAAACTAAAAACAGCAGAAGAACAACATATTAAGGCCAAAATTCTCTATCAAACGTTACAAAAACAACGAAACGAAATTTCAGAAAAATATAAAACAGCAGAAGAAGTTTATAGGCAAAACGAATCTCAACTGAAAAAGATAGAAGATACCTATATTCTTATAGAACCTCAATTAAGAAGGGCTCGTGAACTGGATATACGAATCGAGAACGGGAAAAAACAGACCGACACTCTAAAGTCCGATATAGACAAGATTACAAAAGAATTGGACGCAGAGCAACAAATATATGAAACTCTGCACAAGGATATATCTACAACCGAGACTCAAATAAAAGAGATTAAGAAATGGTTTACCGAACACGAGCACTTTAAAGATATAATCCCTCACATAAGCTTGATTTTGAATTTAATCCACGAAACGGAGATCGCTCGCAACCAGAAATTATCAAATGAAAAGACACTTATATCATTAAATAAAACTCTCGAAGCGCAAGAGAAAAAATTAACGCAAGCAAAAACAGAACGTGAAAATCTGGAAAAACATCTTCCCAAAGAAATCATTTTATGGCGTTCCCGACTTGTCGAAGGCTCTCCGTGCCCGGTATGCGGGAGCATACACCATCCGATAAAACAAAATACCGACACTTCGGAAGAGTCTTTACAATCAGAAAAATTGGAAGAACTCAAAGAAAATGCCGATAAAATGATCTCTTCCCTTTCGGAAGAAATCGGACAAATCTCGATTTCTATCGAGCGATACCGCACTTTAATACAGAACTACGAAACATCGTATAAAAATGCGCATGAAAATATTGCCGGATATTTCGAGACTTTTCCTGATTGGGAAAAGTTACTGCACGAAAAAACACTGGGAAAACTATTAAAAGAAACTGCGTCCTTTTGGCAAATAAAACAAGAATCTCTTTCTCGTTTATCAGAAAAACAAAATACATCGAACGAAAAGCTCTCTGCAAAAACCGATCTTATCAAACGATTGACAGAGACCCGAAAAGAGAGGGAGCGACAACAACTCTCAGAGTCTTCCCGATTGTCTCAACTGCTCGAAGAAAGAAAAAGTTTATTTGAAAGAAAAAGTTTATTTGAAGGACGACTGGCAAACGATATACAAACAAATTATGAGAAACGAAAACAAGAAGTTTCAAAACAACTCGAAGATTCTCGAAAAACATTAAACGATATTGCCGGAAAACAAGAGCATCTAAACGGTATATCCGCAGCAAACGAACTCGAACTTAACCGGCTTTTACAAGAAATCGAAACGGAAAAGCAAAACATAAAGATATGGATTTCCGATTTTAACCATACCTCGGCTTTCCGTCTCTCGTCAGAAGACTTGCCGGAACTCTTATCACGGTCTCCGGAATGGATTACCCGTGAACGAGAACAATTGGCAAACCTTTCTCGTCGAGAAAGCATCTGTAAAGCAACGCTTATCGAAAGAGAAAACAAACTTAAAACTCACGAATCGAATAATCCGGGAGTTATAAGCACAAATCATGATGAATCTTTGATAAAACAAATTGAAGAGATTAATAACAGTATAAAATCATATCAACAAAGAAATACCGAGATTTCCGTATTGTTACAATCCCACCAACGAAATTCAGAAAAAGTAAAACAGTTTACAAATGAACTCGATCGGTTAAGTCTTGTTTCGGAAAAGTGGAATAAACTAAATGAACTATTAGGTTCTCAAAGCGGTGATAAATTCAAAAAAATCGCACAAGGATATACCCTCGACATATTGTTATCTTATGCAAACAAACATCTGCAAGAGTTATCAAGACGGTATGTACTACAACGCATTCCGGACACACTCGGGCTTCAAATCTCCGACCTCGATATGGGAGGAGAAATAAGATCGGTACACTCTCTATCGGGAGGAGAGTCTTTCCTCATCTCTCTGGCTCTTGCCTTGGGCTTGTCTTCCGTATCTTCGAACCGCATGCAAGTCGAATCCTTGTTCATCGACGAAGGATTCGGTTCTCTCGACATAGATACCCTGCGTATTGCAATGGATGCTCTTGAACGGTTACAAACAGGAGGAAGAAAAATCGGTGTCATATCACACGTGCAAGAAATGACCGAACGCATCGCTGTGCAAATACAAGTAGAAAAAATAAACAACGGAAAAAGCAAGATATCGATAACAGGATAAAAAAGAGATGACAAAACCAAACAGTCTGTAAAAATGTTTATACCATATAAATTCTAAAAACAGATTGTCATGAGTTTTTTATGGTACATATTGATCGGTATTCTCGCAGGATGGGTCGCCGGAAAAATTATGAGAGGCGGAGGTTTCGGATTGGTTGTTAATTTGGTAGTCGGCATTATCGGCGGTTTGCTCGGAGGTTGGTTGTTCGGGCTTTTCGGTCTTATTCCCGTCGGCTCGATCGGTAGCTTTATCACATCCGTAATCGGAGCTATTGTTCTGTTATGGCTGGTTTCATTCATGCAACCCAAACAGAAACAATAAAAATTTCCGCTGAGCTTTCTTTCATTTAGAGCCTGTTTAAAGAAACCCAAAACCTGATTCGGGTAAAATTCAGACGACAGGCTCTTAACTCCGTTCTTAAAAAATAGTCGCATAATTACCTACCTAATTTTACACTTATTTCTTCTCCACGATTATTAATCCCCAATTAATTAAAATATAATTGATCTAATAATCGTCTCATCACATATTTACAATAATGTTAACCGACAGTTATTTCCGAACTATTATTTCTAATAAATATACTTATGAAAACATGTACATTCAAACAGGCAGCCTCTTTACTCTTATGCTGTCTCATTACTACGGCTTCTGCCAAAGAAATCTATCTATCATCTAATGGGAAAGACAAAAATGACGGTACAACTCCTGCTACTGCCGTAAAAACCCTCTCAAAAGCTTTATCGCTTGCAGATAAAGGCGACGAAATCAAAGTATCGGGATTTATCGATATTTCTAAAGAGCCGACTTCTGATCAATACGGAAACGGATGCTACAACCTGAAAGGTAACCAAGGAGTAAAATTTCCCAACAAGGCGTTGACTATTACAGGAGATAATCGAGAAACCTGCGGATTTGACGGAAAATCAAATTCCGGAAACGGAACAGGCTGCCTTCGCTTAGATGGTGTATACGACGGATTAACTGTCAAGAACCTTACTATAAAGAATGGTGATCCTTGCGGAGATAAAGGTGGAGGTGCTTATATCCGGGGAGGTAAAATCACATTCGACAACTGTGCTTTCATAGACAATCGAAACTATAAACAGAATAACAGTACTACTCGAGGAGGCGCTATCTATTACGAAGGAAATCATCCGGACTCTAAGTTGACCCTTAACAAATGTATATTTAAAGGTAATCTGAACAAAGAAGGTAGTGATATCTTTTTCAGTAACGGAACATTACTTGCCGACGGTTGTTCTTTTGAAGGAACTGATGCCAGCATATATGCAGGATCAGAAGGCGGAGTGCTAAAAACTACTACACAAGGAGACTTCAATGACATCGTATTCCGCAACTCGGTTATCAGAAACTATAAAGTAGATACGAATGGTGCGGCATTCAGTCTGAAACATCTCGTAAAAGATAAAAATTTAAATCTCCGGGTTGAGAACTGCCTCATTTACAATAATCAATGCCTGAAATATCAGGGTGGAGTATGCATTGTAGATAACAGCCAACCTTCGGGCACAGATAAAGTAACCTTTATCAATACGACCATGTACGGAAACAAAGCCATGTCCGGTGGAGCTATCATGCTCGACCAAGTTCCCGAGACGACAAGCACATTCGACCTTATCAACTGCACTATCGTAGGTAATGACTCCCAATCCGGCGGAGGGGTACGCATCAACAATAGAGCTGTAAATATGACCAAACGCATCTATAACTGCATTCTGGAAGGCAATACCGAAAAAGGAGAACGCCCTTCTGACTTGTCCATACAATATAATGATGTCAATGAAAACGAACTGGTTATCAAAAATTCATTTATAGGAGCAGAATCCAGCAATAAATTAAGCGACGGCTTTGCCGCCGAAAGCCAAATGAATTATACCCCGAACGGCATATCATGCGGTCTTGTGGAAAATCCGATCGAGTGCATACAAAAACTAAAATGTATTCCTTTAAAAGACAATTCTCAAGCACTAAAAGCCGGAAATACACAATATTTGAAAGAAGTAGGCATATATGTCGATCAACTACAAAAAACAAGATCTTATACCGATAACAAGTGTGCCGCCGGAGCAATAGAAAACCCGATCGGTAAAATCGGAAAGTAACTTTATAAATTAAGAGCCTGCTAAAATTTAGACTTAGTTACCATTCGGAAGAATCATTCGAACTCCGGATGGTAACTTTATTCTGCAAATTATTTTTTAGAGCCTGTTTAAATTTTACTCGGGTCAGGTTTTGAGAATTTCTTCCGAGTATGTTTTTCTGTTTTTAAGAGGATGATAGCGAGCTATCTGACGAGGGAAAACGAGGAAAAAGACCGGAAGAAAACGCAAAATGACCTGATAGCATTTTTTTATTGGAAAATTTAGACTAGCTCTTACTATTTCATCTTTCAGAACCTACGAAAAACTAAATGATTATAATACACCCAAAGAAAACAATCCATCAAATATTTTACAATCACTTCAGATTTTCTTTAAAAAATGTCTCTAATTTGTCAAAAGGAATCATATCGGCACGATCATAGAGGTCGATATGGCGCGCTCCCGGTACGATATAAAGCTCTTTCGGTTCAGCAGCCCGCTCATAAGCATCTTCACTGAAATAACGCGAATGCGCATTCTCTCCTATAATAAAAAGTAAAGGACGAGGAGAGATAGTCTCGATATAGTTCATCAGAGGGAAATTAATAAACGATAAATGACTCGTTTCGGAAAAACCTCCCCGGGCACGAGGATGATGCCCTCGTTTAAGAGCATAGTATTCCCAAAACTCAGCACCTATCGAATCGAGTCCTGCAGGTATCTCTGTCGCAGTCTCGACCGGAAATGACGGATTATACTCAGGTTCTCCGGCCTCAAAATCTTTCCAACGCTGCTCACTGAGACGTTCGAGCATCCGATCATATTCAATCTTCGTCATAGAATCTTTCCATCCGTAATGATCTGCACGACTAATATCGTACATACTTGCCGTAGCAACGGCTTTAATACGTTTATCTACCTGGGCCGCCGTAACAGCAAAGCCTCCACCCCCGCAAAGTCCGATCACACCGATACGATTTCGGTCAACAAACGATCGTGTACCGATAAAATCGACCGCAGCACTAAAATCCTCGACAAAAATGTCCGGAGAAGAAATATGGCGAGGTTCACCGCTGCTTTCTCCATTATAAGACTCATCAAAAGCCAAAGTTATAAACCCTCGTTCGGCAAGTTCCATAGCATAAATACCTGCACCTTGTTCCTTCACCCCACCATAAGGCGTTCCTATGACAATTGCCGGATATTTTTCAGACTTGTCAAAGTCTTTCGGCACATACATATCTGCAGCAATCGTAATTCCGAAACGATTTTTATATCGGACATTCTCAACTTCTACCTTATCACTGACGATAAAAGTCTTATCATTTTTTTGAGCACCAAGCGTATTCATAATTAGCGACATTAAAAATATCAAAAAACATAATTTTCTATTCATCCTATCCTATTTTTATAGAATCACACATTTTTACCCATTTCGTATGCCTCTTGCATAGCAGCATTACCCTTAATTTCGCCAATATTCCATACTCCCAAACCGAATACAATTCCTTTTATCACCGGATTCTCTAAACAATCGAGAAAACCTTGAAAAGTATCGATCGTACGTGACATTTTTTCTTTATCGTCTTCTGCCGCCGTTACAATAAAAAAGAATTCTTTATTTTTTATCTCTGTATAACGTGCACAGCAACGATCGATAAGGGTCTTCATTTGTGCCGACATCGTATAAAAATATACCGGAGTAGCCATAACAATAACATCCGCAACAAGCATTTTTTCTACGATTTCGGACATATCATCTTTCTGAGGACAAGGCTTACCATACATACTGCACACGCTACATCCTGTACAGTAATTAATATTTTTATCCCGAAGAAAGATCTTTTCTGCCTCATTACCGGCTTCTGTAGCTCCTCGTAAAAATTCATCACACAAAGTGTCGGAGTTACCGCCACGACGCGGACTCGATGAAAGAATCAATATTTTTTTCATTTTCTTGCTTAATGTTTTTATTCGGCACAAAAATAATAGCTCTTCTATTACAGACTTGTAGATAAATCTCCGATTCTATTAACCAAATTACGGATTTTTCTATCAGAATAATTTTTACATGAATATCTCATAACATAAAAAAGGCCATCAGACAATCTGCCCGATGACCTTTTAGGAAATAATATATAGTTTTAGAATGCCAAACCGAGACGGAATCCGAAGTTATTTAATCCGTCGAGCGAATAAGTAAGAACATTTCCTTTATTGGTAGCATAACTATAATATAACGCTACATGGAAACCGACTGACTTGTCCTGAGTAGGATACATTGTAATACCTACTTCAGGAGAAATATAGAATCCCCAATCATAATCATGCGATTTATACACATTATAATATGATGACATCTCACTATATTCAGGACCTAATTTCAATGACAAATAAGGAATGAACTGACTTTCGGGAACAAAACGATAACGGAAAGACGCTCCGAAAGGCAATTGGAACAACGAGTGTTGTTGATCTGTGGTCATTGCTGCTGTTTCGGAAATATTCAGTGTTTTCTGCCCAAAATATTCATTATTCGTACTGTAAGCCAAGAAAAGACCTACTCCAATATTATCGGTGATAAAATAACCACCTTCAAAGTTCATACCCCAACCACTGGCAGTGCTTGCGAATTTATTACTTAGCGGTACGTTGAATTGCCAGTCGACATTAGCATAACCTTTTTTCACCTGAGCTTGTCCTACCGCAGGAACAGCCATGAAAACCGCCATTATAACGGCGAGTTTCAATCCTATATTTTTTATTGTTTTCATCTTGTCTGTAATTTTATTTTTTCAAATAAGGAGATTGGACATAAGCTTGATTTACAGCCGTGATAGCAAGTTGTGTATTAAAGCGGTTAGAACCGGAAAGCAAACCGGTCATATACGCACTCCACAAAACAGGAAGTTTTTCTTTTTGTCCGGTCGGCGCACTCAAATTTACCAATTCTGCGAGCATAGAACCTACATTATAGCTATAAACTACGCTATAAGGATAGTACCAGCCGCCACCCCAGTAGCCACCCCAATAACCGGGATACCAGTAACCGGGATAATCCCACCACCAATAGGGGTTGCTATAACCCGTAAAATAGTACGAATCCTCTACATAACTTACCTGAATACCCAAATCGGCATCTTCTTTTTCCTCGACCCTTGTGTAGCCTCTTTCATCCATGTTTTTCACATAAGTGTCGATAATATTCAACGCATTGTCATCTTTCCAATATTTTGCCTCTTTACTGTCCGAGATAAGCAAAATACTGTCCGGAATATAATACGTTGAAAACTCACTGAAATTTTCTTTTTTATCATAATCGGTATAGACCATGAAATTGTCATCCAATTTAGACATATCGGGGTCTTTCTGACACGATGTTGATAAAAATAATACGAATAATACCGATAGTACAGAAATCATTTTTTTCATATTACTTTCCATTTAAATTTATTATTAGAAACGATTATGATTCCATAACAATACTTATAAAAGAAAGTTTGAAAAACAGATGTTAATAAGCTATAACCGGATACAGTTTTAACATTTTATCCCCTAAAAGCCTATCTGAAAATCCCTATAAAAATTGTATTTTCTACAAAACAACTCACCACAACACGTTTTTCGTTATTTTTATGTAAGTTTGCCGGTAAATGCAAAAAACCGGAAAAATGCAAACCGATAATTGTCTTCAACTTCCTAAATACGCTATTATCGTGGCCGGAGGAAAAGGATTGAGAATGGGTGGAGAAATTCCCAAACAATTCCGCCCGATCTCAGGTCATCCGGTACTGATGCACACCCTCGAAGCTTTTTATAGATATGATCCCGAAATAGAAATAATTTTGGTGTTACCCGAAGAACACCAAAATTATTGGAACGACTTATGTCTTCAATACCGATTTACCCTTAAACACAGAGTCGTTACAGGAGGGCCTACCCGTTTCCATTCAGTAAAAAACGGACTCGATACTTTACCTGATAACGGGCTGGTAGCCGTGCACGACGGTGTACGCCCATTAGTTTCCGAAGAGGTAATCGACAATGCATTCGAAGAAGCAAAACGGTCAGGCGCGGTAATTCCGGTCATTGAAGTAACCGATTCTCTACGAGAGTTGACCCCGAACGGAAAAAGCAAATCTGTCCCGAGAAGTTTATACCGAAGTGTACAAACTCCCCAAGTGTTCAAAACCGCACTTTTGAAAGAAGCATACAACCAACCGTTCTGCGATTGTTTCACCGACGACGCATCAGTCGTCGAGGCTACAGGCAAAGAGGTCAAGTTGATAAAAGGAAATGCGGAAAACATAAAAATTACAACCCCGAAAGATTTGTTATTGGCAGAAATGTTATTATCCCATGTCTGATTTATCGACCCGCGACATAAAATTTCTACCGGGAGTAGGTCCGAAAAAAGCGGAACTGTTCAATAAGGAACTGAAAATATTCAGCTTCGAAGATCTTTTATACTATTTCCCTTACAAATATATAGACCGCAGCCGTACCTATAAAATCAAGGAAATAGACGGAAATATGCCCTATATACAACTACGGGGAGAGATCTTGAATTTCGAAACACAAGGCGAAGGCAAAGGTCGTCGACTTATCGCCCGTTTTTCGGACGGAACAGGCATTATCGAACTCGTATGGTTTAAAGGAATAAAATTCATTATCGAAAAATACAAACCGGGTGTAGAATATACTCTGTTCGGGAAACCGACCCGGTTTGGCAGCAAATTCAATATCGCTCACCCCGAAATCGATCCGATCGACGATATTATCGATAAAGCTCCGGGATTACAAGCTTATTATAGCACGACAGAGAAGATGAAAAGTCATTTTCTCAATTCGAAGGCTATACAAAAAATCATGTATAATCTTTGGAAAAGTATTAATGGCCCTCTTCCCGAAACACTACCGGCACAGGTTATCGCCCGTTCCCAAGTCATTTATCTGACCGAAGCCATACAAAATATACATTTCCCGCAATCTCCCGACTTGCTTAGAAAAGCACAATTCAGACTCAAATTCGAAGAACTGTTCTACCTGCAACTGAATATACTCCGCTTTACCCGACAAAGACAAAAAAAACTGGGCGGTTTTCGGTTCGACCATATCGGAGACTATTTCAACAATTTTTATCACCAATGTTTACCTTTTGAGCTGACAAACGCTCAAAAAAGAGTATTACGGGAAATTCGTGCGGATGTCGGAAGCGGAAAACAGATGAATCGCTTGTTACAAGGGGACGTCGGAAGCGGAAAAACCTTGGTGGCCTTAATGAGTATGCTGATGGCTGTCGATAACGGATTTCAAGCATGCCTCATGGCTCCCACCGAAATACTGGCATCTCAGCATTACGAATCGATCAGCGAATTGGTTGCCCCGATCGGCATTCATGTAGAATTGCTGACCGGATCGACACGAAAGAGAGAGAGAGAACGCATTCATGAAGGATTACTGACCGGAGATGTAAATCTGATTATCGGCACACATGCACTGATCGAAGATACCGTACTCTTTTCGAATCTGGGATTAGTAGTCATCGACGAACAGCACCGTTTCGGAGTAGAACAACGTGCACGACTGTGGAAAAAGAATAACCGGCCTCCCCACATACTGGTAATGACGGCAACACCCATTCCCCGAACATTGGCAATGACCGTTTACGGAGATCTGGACGTTTCGGTAATCGACGAACTTCCTCCGGGAAGGAAGCCGATACAGACCATACACCAATACGATAATAAACGAGGAGCTCTATATGCATCTATTCGCAAACAGATCGAAATGGGCCGACAGATTTATATCGTATATCCGCTTATACAAGAAAGTGAACGTTCGGATTTGAAAAATCTGGAAGACGGATTTAAACATATACAAGAGGTCTTTCCCGAGTTTAAAGTTTGTATGGTACATGGCAAAATGAAACCGGCCGAGAAAGATGCTGAAATGCAGAAATTTGTTTCAGGAGAAGCCCACATTATGGTGGCGACTACTGTAATCGAAGTAGGTGTAAATGTTCCGAATGCCTCGGTAATGATCATAGAAAATGCCGAACGTTTCGGATTATCGCAATTGCACCAATTACGAGGACGTGTAGGACGGGGAGCAGATCAATCCTATTGTATCTTGATGACTTCGCACAAGCTCTCCCAAGAAACACGAAAACGACTCGAAATCATGGTACGCACGAACGACGGTTTCGAAATATCGGAAGCCGATCTGCAATTGCGAGGTCCGGGTGATATGGAAGGTACTCAACAAAGCGGTATCGCTTTTGACTTAAAAATCGCAAACATCGCTAAAGACGGACAAATATTGCAATTAGCTCGTGATATTGCTAATGAAATTTTAGATAAAGATCCTGAATTATCTCTGACAGAAAACTATGTCCTGAACCGCCAATTACAAAAAATATTCAAAAAGAAAATCAATTGGAGTCTGATCAGTTAAAAGCCTGTCCAAATCTTTATTTCTTAAATTGTTCAAACATGTTGCAAAACATATTTTGAAATAAACACCTAAAAAACAAATAATTACCAATAAATAAAGCTCTGTTTTTCTCCTCACTACCGTAAAAGATGTTAATCAGAAAATCCTTTTTCCGGACAAAATCATTACCTTTGGAAATGTGAGCCTAAATCTGGGCACATAGCGTATCGATTACGATATCCACATTTACATTATCCATGTTCCGGGAAATCCGGAAAAGTAAGACAAAAAATCATCGGAATGAAATTGATTGGATTAAAACAATTTATTATTACAGGCTTATTCACAGTGATCCCCTTTGGTTTAGTTTCAGCGCAAACCACAAAGCCGGCCACTAAAAAACATACCTCCATTCAAGAAGACCTTATCGCCTACAACAAAGTAATTCCCCGCATTATGAATGTGGTGGATTCGGCCGCTCTAAAAAAAAGGCTGGAACAGGAATATAACGAATACCCCGCTCTTGATCTTTACGGAGACAACTGGAATACAGAATGGGTAAATCCTTACAAATCGACTGTGCAACTTCCCGACTCGTTTTCAATCGACGTCTCTAACTATTGCATGCCAGTTCCGGGATACAAAACCTCTGATTACGGTCCTCGTTGGCGCAGAATGCACAGAGGAGTGGATTTGAAACTTCAGGTAGGAGATACCGTAAGAGCCGCATTTTCAGGAAAAGTAAGAATCACGAAATATGAAGCCAGAGGATACGGCTACTATGTCTTATTAAGACATCCGAACGGATTGGAAACAATTTACGGGCATCTTTCAAAAATATTGGTTCGCCCCAATCAAATTGTCAAAGTAGGTGATCCTATTGCATTAGGAGGCAACACCGGAAGATCAACAGGTCCCCACCTCCATTTTGAAACGCGCTTTTTAGGTCTGGATATAAATCCGAACGAAATTTTCGATTTTGTCAATCAAGTTCCCCATACCGATACTTATGTATTCAGAGCAAAAACATCCGTAAAGAACGTTTATTCGGCACGCACTGCAGCATCGAAAAGTGGAAATAACGGAAGCAAATATGTCACTTACAGAGTGAAAAAAGGAGATACGCTCTCTTCTATTGCCGTCAAATACCGTACAACAGTAAATACATTATGCCGATTGAACGGTATCAGTAAAAATAAGATATTGCGATTGGGACAACCTATTCGAGTAAAATAAAAAAAGAAGTGAAAATTTGACATTCTGATTAAAAGCTGTTATCTTTGCCGAGATTTTGAAAAACAGGAAAGATATGATAATTAATATTTATCTGAATAGTGGCATACCGCATTCAAGCATGTCGAATCCCGACAGCAATTTCCCGTTTTTCATTGACAATGAACTTAAAATTTTTATTATATAATGCGTTGGCTTTATTGCTAACGCATTTTTTTTGATCGGACAACAAGAATTTAAATAATATCCATTTATGCAGAAATCTATTAAAAAAGTACTGGTATTAGGATCCGGCGCTTTAAAAATCGGACAAGCGGGAGAATTTGACTATTCCGGATCTCAAGCGTTAAAAGCATTAAAAGAAGAAGGAATCAAGACAGTCCTTATTAATCCTAACATCGCGACAATACAAACGTCGGAAGGGATTGCCGATCAAGTATATTTCTTACCTGTAACCCCTTATTTCGTAGAAGAAATTTTTAAAAAGGAACAACCCGACGGCATTCTTCTCGCATTTGGCGGTCAAACAGCACTGAATTGTGGTACAGAACTATATAACAAAGGAATTCTGGATAAATACAATGTAAAAGTATTAGGTACTTCGGTAGAGGCGATAATGAATACCGAAGACCGGGATTTATTTGTTAAAAAGCTAAATGAAATCGGAGTAAAAACACCGAAAAGCATCGCTGTAGAATCTATGGAAGATGCTTTCAAAGCAGCCGAATCGATCGGATATCCTCTGATCATACGTTCGGCATACGCTTTAGGCGGTATGGGTAGTGGTTTCTGCTATAACGAGAAAGAATTAAAAGAACTTGCCGAAAACGCATTCTCCTATTCAAACCAGATTTTAGTAGAAGAATCCCTGAAAGGATGGAAAGAAATTGAATTCGAGGTTATCCGAGACAAAAACGATCACTGTTTTACCGTTGCGAGTATGGAAAACTTCGATCCGCTGGGCATACATACCGGTGAAAGCATCGTTGTAGCACCGACTTGTTCTCTTGACGAAAAAGAACTGGCTCTGTTACAAGAACTTTCTAAAAAGACAATCCGCCATCTGGGTATCGTAGGAGAATGCAATATACAGTACGCCTTCAATTCAGAAACAGATGATTATCGGGTAATCGAAGTCAATGCTCGGTTGAGCCGTTCTTCAGCTTTAGCCTCAAAAGCGACCGGTTATCCTTTAGCATTCGTCGCTGCAAAACTCGCTCTGGGTTATTCTTTAGATCAAATCGGAGAAATGGGAACTCCCAATTCGGCATATGTAGCACCGAGTCTCGACTACTATATCTGTAAAATTCCCCGCTGGGATTTGAACAAATTCGCCGGAGTATCCCGACTGATCGGATCGAGCATGAAATCGGTAGGAGAAATCATGTCTATCGGTAAAAGTTTTGAAGAGATCATTCAAAAAGGTTTAAGAATGATCGGACAGGGAATGCACGGTTTTGTAGGAAACAGCGACCTGAAATTCGACAATCTGGCAGAAGAACTCTCCCACCCGACTGATATGCGTATCTTCGCCATTGCCGAAGCATTCGACAAAGGTTATACAATCGAGAAAATACATGATCTGACAAAAATAGACCCATGGTTTCTCGGTAAGCTGAAAAATATCCACGACTATAAATTAAAACTTCAGACATACGATCATATAGAAAATATTCCTGCAGACGTAATGCTCGAAGCAAAACGTCTCGGATTCTCCGATTTCCAGATTGCCCGTTTTGTAGAAAACCCACAAGGGAATATGGAAGCTGAAAATATCCGTACCCGTAACTATCGGAAGAAATTAGGAATACTTCCTTCGGTAAAACGGATTAACACGGTTGCGTCAGAACATCCCGAATTGACCAACTACTTGTATTTGACGTATGACGGAAGCGATCATGACATTCCCTACTACAAAAACGACAAATCGGTTGTCGTGCTCGGATCAGGAGCATATCGTATAGGTAGTTCGGTAGAATTCGACTGGTGTTCGGTAAATGCCGTGCAAACAGCTCGTAAATTAGGATATAAATCGATAATGATTAACTACAATCCTGAAACCGTATCGACAGACTACGACATGTGCGACCGGCTTTATTTCGATGAGCTGACTTATGAACGTGTACTCGATGTGATCGACTTGGAATCTCCTAAAGGGGTCATCGTATCGGTAGGCGGACAAATTCCGAATAATCTGGCAATGAAGTTACATCGTCAGCAAGTACCTATTCTCGGGACATCTCCGGTCTCTATCGACCGTGCAGAAAACCGTCACAAATTTTCCAGCATGCTCGATCAATTGGGTATAGACCAACCGGCATGGAAAGAGCTCACCAGTATGGACGAAATCGATGCTTTTATCGAAAAAGTAGGATTCCCGGTATTGGTACGTCCGTCATATGTACTTTCCGGAGCTGCCATGAATGTTTGCTACGATAAAGAAGGATTGAGAAACTTCCTCGATCTCGCTGCTCACGTATCAAAAGAATATCCCGTTGTAGTTTCTCAATTTTTACAGAACGCCAAAGAGATAGAATTCGATGCCGTAGCCAAAAACGGAGAAGTTGTGGAGTATGCCATCTCCGAACATGTCGAGTTTGCAGGAGTACATTCAGGAGATGCGACTCTGGTTTTCCCGGCTCAGAAAATCTATTTTGAGACTGCTCGCCGTATAAAGAAAATCAGCCGGCAGATCGCAAAAGAATTGAATATCAGCGGACCTTTCAACATTCAGTATCTTGCCAAGAATAATGAAGTGAAAGTTATTGAATGTAACTTGCGGGCATCTCGAAGTTTTCCGTTCGTTTCTAAAGTATTGAAGCGCAACTTTATCGAAACGGCAACCCGCATTATGCTCGACGCCCCATACTCACAGCCCGATAAATCGGCTTTCGATGTTGATTGCATCGGCGTCAAAGCCTCACAATTCTCTTTCGCCCGGTTACAGAATGCCGATCCTGTATTAGGTGTGGATATGGCATCTACCGGAGAAGTCGGATGTATCGGAGAAGATTTCAATGAAGCTCTTTTGACTTCTATGATTGCAGTAGGGTATAACATTCCCAAAAAGAGCGTAATGGTCTCTTCAGGATCGGCAAAATCTAAAGTCGATTTATTAGAAGCTTGCCGACTACTCGATCAAAAAGGGTATGATTTATATGCCACAGCCGGAACACAAAAATTTCTAAAAGACAATGGCGTAAAGAATGTGCAAGTTGTCTCATGGCCGGATGAAAATAAAGAAAACAACGTCATGGACATGATCTCGGAACATAAATTCGAATTGGTCATCAATATCCCTAAAAATCATACTAAACGGGAACTGACCAACGGTTACAAGATACGCCGTGCTTCGATAGATCACAATATTCCGTTACTGACAAATGCCCGTCTGGCAAGTGCATTTATAGAAGCATTCTGTAACATAGGAATGGAAGACATAGAAATCAAAAGTTGGAAAGAATACAGATAAAAGATTATTTCAAGAACCTTTTAAGTACAAAACTTAAAAGGTTCTAAATCATACGATAAAAAGTAAGGCGGATAAAATTATCCGCCTTACTTTTTATCGTATGATTTAGAAAACTCCACTACAACACGCCTTGTGCCATCATTGCTTTTGCAACTTTCATAAATCCGGCAACATTAGCACCCTTGACATAGTTAACAGTACCATCCTCTTGTTTTCCATAACGTACACATTGAGTATGGATGTCGAACATAATCTGTTTCAAACGAGCATCGACTTCTTCTGCCGTCCAGTTTAATTTGATAGAGTTCTGAGTCATTTCGAGACCACTAACAGAAACACCTCCGGCATTAGCCGCTTTACCCGGAGCATAAAGAATCTTCGCTTTCAAGAATTCATCGATAGCCTCAGGAGTCGAAGGCATGTTCGCACCTTCTGACACGGCAAAACATCCATTTGCAAGCAAAGCACGAGCATCATCTCCATCCAATTCGTTCTGAGTAGCACTCGGCATGGCGATGTCGCATTTTTCTCCCCAAGGACGACCGCCTTCTACATACTTGCAACCATACTGTTCTGCATATTCCTTTATACGTCCGCGATACAGATTTTTCAATTCAAAGATATACTTCAATTTGGCTTCATCAATACCGTCAGGATCATAAATATAACCGTTACTATCAGACATGGTGACAACTTTAGCTCCGAGACTGATCAATTTTTCTACTGTATATTGAGCTACATTTCCCGATCCCGATACCGTAACGACTTTACCTTTAATATCGATATTCCGGGTTTTCAACATTTCAAGGAGGAAATATACATTACCATAACCGGTAGCCTCAGGACGAATCAAAGAACCTCCGAATTCAAGTCCTTTACCGGTAAAAGTCCCTGTATTTTCACGAGCCAGTTTTTTATACATACCATACATATAACCGACCTCACGTCCTCCAACTCCGATATCACCGGCAGGAACATCAGTTTCCGGTCCGATATGACGCCACAATTCAGTAACAAAAGCCTGACAAAAACGCATGATTTCCGTATCGGATTTTCCTTTCGGGTTAAAGTCCGAACCTCCTTTACCACCCCCCATAGGCAATGTCGTCAAAGAGTTTTTAAAAGTCTGTTCGAACGCAAGGAATTTAAGGATAGATAAGTTTACGGATGAATGGAAACGAATCCCCCCTTTGTACGGTCCGATTGCATTATTATGCTGTACACGATATCCCATATTGGTTTGTACCTTTCCCTTATCGTCCAACCAAGTTACACGAAACGAAAAAATACGATCAGGAATACACAATCTTTCGATAAGATTGTAACGGTCAAACTCAGGATGTTCATTGTAGGCATCCTCGATAGTTGACAACACTTCTTCCACAGCCTGATGATATTCAGGTTCATTCGGGAAACGTCTTTTCAATTCACTCAGTACGTTTTGCGCATTCATTTTCTTAATAATTTATAGTAGTAAATAATTCAAATTACGATCCCATTTTTGCATAAAGCAAGCCTTTATTCCCTTTTTCGCTTCTGACTTTTTACTTTTCAACTGCTCATTAGTAATAAAAACGCAAGAAATAGAGGCCATATCTTTTATTTTGACGCAAATTTAAAACAAATAATTTGATAATTGCAAGAAATAACAGAAAATAAATAACAAAAAGCGCAATAAAATTATTTTTAATGGCAAAAAGTTTCGTTTTTACTTATTTATTAGAAATTTTGACACAAAGGGAAATACAATATACTCAAATATTCTGTCTAAATTTTCCTACAACATTGTTTTGTCGGAAAATTTAAGCGGGCTCTTAATCGGTTATTAAATTATATTTCATATCTTTAATGCATCTAGAAT